>NZ_SZWV01000014.1:0-21778 GCF_005280945.1 Citrobacter sp. wls718 | reverse complement strand
CGTGTGCTCTTCCGATCTGTCGTCTTTTCCGTTGTTGACTACGGCGGAAACACGCTGCTGATCCAGCGTATGGATGAGGCGTTTGTCACCAGCTGCGATATTTCACTCAATAAGGCCTGGACCGCCTGCTGCCTGCGACAGGGTACTCACGAAATTACCGATGCGGTGCAACCCGGTGCATCGCTTTATGGCCTGCAGCTCACCAACCAACAGCGCATTATTATTTTCGGCGGAGGGCTTCCAGTTATATTAAATAGAAAAATAATTGGCGCCGTCGGCGTGAGTGGTGGCACCGTCGAACAGGACCAGCTATTAGCTGAAACCGCACTATATTGCTTCTCTGAATTATAAAATAAACGTAAGAAGGTATATTATGAGCTATCGTATGTTTGATTATCTGGTGCCAAATGTGAACTTTTTTGGCCCCAATGCTGTTTCCGTAGTGGGTGAACGCTGCAAACTACTGGGTGGGAAAAAAGCCCTGCTGGTGACCGATAAAGGCCTGCGGGCAATTAAAGACGGTGCGGTAGATAAAACGCTCGCGCATTTGCGTGAAGCCGGTATTGAAGTAGCAATCTTTGACGGCGTCGAGCCAAACCCCAAAGACACCAACGTACGCGATGGCCTGGCGGTGTTTCGTCAGGAGCAATGCGATATTATTGTCACCGTCGGCGGCGGTAGCCCACATGACTGCGGTAAAGGTATTGGTATCGCGGCCACTCACGAAGGCGATCTCTACAGCTATGCCGGAATTGAAACCCTGACCCACCCGCTACCGCCTATCATTGCGGTCAACACCACCGCCGGTACAGCCAGTGAAGTGACCCGTCACTGCGTACTGACCAACACCAAAACAAAAGTGAAATTTGTCATTGTCAGCTGGCGCAACCTGCCGTCAGTATCGATTAACGATCCGCTGCTGATGCTTGGCAAACCTGCGCCTCTGACCGCGGCCACCGGGATGGATGCCTTGACCCACGCCGTGGAAGCCTACATTTCCAAAGATGCAAACCCGGTCACCGATGCCGCCGCTATTCAGGCAATCCGCCTGATCGCCCGTAACTTACGCCAGGCCGTAGCGCTGGGCAGCAACCTGAAAGCTCGCGAGAACATGGCCTACGCTTCACTGCTGGCGGGGATGGCCTTTAACAACGCCAACCTCGGCTACGTACACGCCATGGCGCACCAGCTTGGCGGCCTGTATGACATGCCGCACGGCGTGGCGAATGCCGTACTGCTACCGCACGTGGCACGTTATAACCTGATCGCTAATCCGGAAAAATTTGCCGATATCGCCGAGTTTATGGGCGAGAACACCGACGGCCTGTCTACCATGGACGCCGCCGAGTTGGCGATTCACGCTATTGCCCGCCTGTCTGCTGATATCGGCATTCCACAGCATCTGCGCGAACTGGGCGTAAAAGAGGCCGATTTCCCGTATATGGCAGAGATGGCCCTGAAGGACGGCAACGCGTTCTCGAACCCACGTAAAGGTAACGAGAAAGAAATTGCCGCGCTCTTCCATCAGGCTTTCTGACAACAAAGGGGACGCGATGCCACTTTCATCACCGAGCGTAAACCTGTTTTATCACCCATGCTGGCAGGATTCCCGCGTGCTTGATGAACTATGCTGGGGGCTGGAAGAGCAAGGCGTCCCGTGCCGGGCCATCAGCTGCAACGACAGCACCAGCGCGCTGGCGCTCAGCAGACGGGCAGCAAAAAGCTCGGCGCTGCGCGTAGGTCTCGGTCTCAGCGTGAGCGGCGAGATTGCCTTAACGCATGCCCAGTTGCCCGAGGATCGGGCGCTGATCTGCGGGCATATCGCCGCCGGGATCGAGCAGATCCGCACGCTCGGCGCCAACGCAGGCCAACTGGTCAACGTGCTTCCCTTCAGTGAGATAACATAAATGTATCGCATCTATACCCGAACCGGCGATAAAGGCAACACCGCGCTGTTTGGCGGCAGCCGCATCGACAAAGACGACATCCGCGTTAACGCCTATGGCACGGTAGATGAACTGATTTCCCAACTGGGCGTGTGCTATGCCACAACCCACCAGACCGAGCTACGCGAGGATTTGCATACCGTCCAGAAGACGCTGTTTGTGCTGGGTGCGGAACTCGCCAGCGACGATAAAGGGATCATTCGCCTGAAGCAGACGATTAGCGATGAAGATATTCAGAGACTGGAGCGGCTGATCGACCGCAATATGGCGCACAGCGGCCCGCTGAAAGAGTTTGTCATTCCGGGGATAAACCTCGCTTCTGCACAACTACACGTAGCGCGCACGCTGGTACGTCGGCTGGAGCGTATTCTCACGGCGATGGACAGAACGCTCGCCGTGCGCGACGAACTAAAGCGGTACATCAATCGCTTGTCCGACGCGCTCTTTTCGATGGCCAGAATCGAAGAAACTACTCCAGATGTTTGCGCTTAAACTGGCTGGCGTCGATGTCGTATTGCTTCATCTTGCGCCACAGCGTGGTGCGCCCAATGTTCAGCAGCTGCGACATCTCCTGCACGCGCCCGCTGGTGACGCGGGCGGCGTGGATAATCGCCTCTTTTTCGATGGCGGTAAACGTCAGGCTGGCAGGCAGCAGCGAAGATGTCGTATCCATACCCGGTCGTTCGGCAAACAGATAATCTGGCAGGTTGCTCAGGCGAATATGGCCATTCTCGCTGCTGATGGCGATGTTCTCGATAATGCTGTTCAGCTCGAAATCATTACCCGGCCACGAATAGGCCACCAGTTGCGCCAGCGCGTCATCATCCACCTTCAGGCTGGATGAAAAGCGTTTTTTCAGGCTGTTCAGGCGAGTATAAATCAGCGCCGGAATGCTGTTGCGCCGCGCGCGCAGCGGCGGAATAATGATTTCAAACGAGTGCAGCGCGTAATACAGCTGACGACTAAAGCGGTTTTGTTCCACCAGATTGGCAAGATCGACCGTGGTGGTGGCGATCACTTTCACATCCACCGGGATCAGGCGTCGAGCGTCGAGACGGGTCAGCACCCCCTGCTTGATCACCTGCAATAATGCAGACTGTAACTCCGGTGCCAAATATTCGATTTTTTCCAGAAACAGCGTACCGCCGTTCGCCAGTTCAAGGCGGCTCAGTCGGCCGTTTTCATCATCGGTTGGCGCACTGCCCATAAAATCCTGTCCCAGCACGCTGTTGGCATACAGCTGACAGTTTACGGCGATATACGGGCCGCTGGCCCGTTCACTTTCATTGTGGATCGCCTGACCGAGCAGCTCTTTACCAACGCCCTCTTCGCCGCACAACAGGATCGGAAAACTTCCCCTCGCCGCCTGGCGGCCAAAATGGATCAGCCGTCGGGTTTCCGGATCGTCCGCCGACATCTGCTCAAAAGTATGGCTTACTTTGCCCAACTGACTGGTCATCAGCTGGCGCATTTGCTCGACCGGATGCAGCAGCAGAATAAAGCTGTTGCCCTGCTCTTCCACAATCGGCTTTAAAGTGATCACCGCATCAACAAACTGGTGCTGGCTCTCAAAGGTGACTTCGACGTGATTGAGGCCACGAGCATGTTTGATTGCCCGGCGCAACAGCATCGGCATATTCACCAGGTCATGAAGATTTTTCCCCTGACTGGCCTGCACATCCAGATGTAACAGCATGGCGGCACGCGCATTGAGGAACTGCAGCACACCCTGTTCGTTCCATGCCATCACGCCATCATCCATGCTCTCCAGCAGCCCGTACATCTGATTCAGATGGCGATTAGATTCAGCCAACAGGCTGTCGGTCAGCAACGAATTGCCTACCTCTCTGGCAATCGCCAGCGTCAGGGAGAGATCGGAAACGGACTCATGTTCCACCAGGCAGCACAGCGAGATGGAGCCAAACAGTCGCCCGTGGTTATCAAATACCGGCGTTGAGCAGAACGACCACGGATGTAGCGCTTTTTTAAAGTGCTGATCGCCTGAAGTTTTTGTTGGCTGCCCCGGCATAGTCGCCAGCGACAGCGCACAGCTACCAATAATACTCTCCGCACAGTAGCTGCCGTCGAGAAAACCCAGCTCCGCCAGCTGTTCCACCGTCTGTGGATCGCCGCAGCGGCTGAGAATACAGGCGGACTCATCGAGGATAAACAGCGCACAGGGACGACCATCCATAAACTCCCAGGCGTCTTCCAGTGCGGCCTGAGCAATCGTCACCAGCGCAGTCTTGCGGCGGCAAATCGAGGCAAACGTCAGCCCTTGCGCCTGATGCGGCGCCTGCCAGGTTTCCCGCTGCATAAACTTACTGCAACGGTGCCATGACTGGGCAATAACCGAAGAGACGTCCTTTCCAATGTTCTGAGTGTGCGCCGTCATATTCCTTTCCGCTGTTTTACCCTGGACACCCCCTCCGACAGAGACGGTCAGAGGGGAGAAAATGCCGGCGCAGAGCGTTACTGATGTCTGATTAACGCGCCAGCCACTGCTGTCCCAACAGGTCTGCCGTCAGAATAGCGGCATGCACGCTTTCAGGCGTCACCGGGAACGGCATGTTGTGAATGGTTTCACCTTCTGCGCAGGTGGCTTTGGCAACAGCATGAATTTTGTCGTCAATGCCGTCTTTCACGCCCATTTGCGCCAGGGTGACCGGCAGGCCGACTTTTTGACAGAACGCCAGCACGGTTTCGATCTCTTCCATCGGGCTGTTCTGCAACACCAGCTGCGCCAGCGTACCAAACGCGACTTTTTCGCCATGGTACAAATGGTGGCACTCTTCCAGAATCGTGAAGCCGTTATGAATCGCATGCGCCCCCGCGAGGCCGCTGCTTTCAAAACCAATACCGCTAAGATAGGTGTTCGCTTCCACAATGCGCTCCAGCGCATCAGTTACGACGCCTGCCTGCGCCGCGCAGCGGGCTTTTTCGCCTTCTGCCAACAACGTATCATAACACAGGCGCGCCAGGCTCAATGCTGCCACGGTGGACTGTCCACCCGCCATGCTGGTCGCGCGGGCGTCATAACAGGCCTTCGCTTCAAACCAGGTAGAGAGCGCATCGCCCATCCCGGCAACCAACAAACGCACCGGTGCTTTGGCGATAATCGCGGTATCCATCACCACCATATCCGGGTTTTTCGGGTAGATCAGATATTCTTCAAACTCACCGGCTTCGGTATAAATGACCGACAGCGCGCTGGTTGGCGCATCGGTCGAGGCGATGGTCGGGATCACCACCACCGGCAGCTTCTGGTAATAGCCAATCGCTTTGGCGGTATCCAGCGTTTTGCCGCCGCCGATCCCGACCACGCCACGGCAACCGTGTTGCTTCAGAATGGCAATCAAACGATTAATTTCCACATGGCTGCATTCGCCGTTAAAGCGTTCCGCATGGCAGCTAATATCGTGATTATGCAGGCCATTGAGCACTTTCTCTCCCGCCAGATTCATCACGAAATCATCCGCAATCACAAAAAAGCTGTCCGCCAGATTTTTAGCATATTGACCAAATAAGATAGATGCATCAGGGCCCTGGAGATATTTGGCTGGAGATTGAATAACGTTTAGCATTCCTTTCATCCTCAAATAAGTACATGTTTTGACATGATGAGCCCTGGCATTGACCTGTTTAGCCTGATGCTAACGGCGAAAACAAAGCGCTACCGGAGCGATGCAATCACTGTATGGCGAGGCGAGTACAAAAAAATCATTCGTCTTTTTGTTCTGATATGAAACGGATAAAAGGAAAATACGTTCCATATTGAAACAATTAACCCTAAAAAAGATAAGGTTTGCGATCCCGATCCGTTCCTTTAGCCCATATTTCTGTCACGCAAAGAGGCCCGGTTTCGCCTTTTTGTTATCTAACGCCAGAATAACCGGCAAAAAAAAGCGCTCTGTCCCGAACAGCCCGCCCTGACGGCCGGTGAAAAAAGCCGCGTGGGTTCGCATTTAGCCATTTCCATTCGTCATTACGTTCCATTTAGGAACAAAAAACAGTTTTTACGTTCCGAAATGAAACTCATTTTACTTGAGTTTTTTTCCGCGCTGACTCGGCCAGAATCTCTCCATCGCCTCCGCTACCATGACCATGCATTCGGGGGTTTGTTTAATACTCAACCTGCCGGAGCCGTTATGTCTCAATTCTTTTTTAACCAGCGTACCCATCTCGTTAACGATGTCATCGACGGTACGATTATCGCCAGTCCGTGGAATAACCTGGCACGCCTGGAGAGCGATCCGGCCATCCGCATCGTGGTGCGTCGCGATCTCAACAAAGAGAACGTCGCGGTGATCTCCGGCGGTGGCTCAGGTCACGAACCCGCCCACGTTGGATTTATCGGTAAAGGCATGTTAACCGCCGCGGTTTGCGGTGACGTGTTTGCCTCCCCGAGCGTCGATGCGGTACTGACCGCCATTCAGGCGGTGACCGGTGAGGCAGGCTGCCTGCTGATCGTGAAGAACTACACCGGCGATCGCCTAAATTTTGGTCTGGCCGCCGAGAAAGCGCGTCGGCTCGGTTATAACGTCGAAATGCTGATCGTCGGCGACGACATTTCGCTACCGGATAACAAGCACCCACGCGGGATCGCTGGCACCATCCTGGTGCACAAAGTTGCCGGCTATTTCGCCGAACGTGGCTACAACATCGCTACCGTGCTGCGTGAAGCACAGTATGCGGCGAACAACACCTTTAGCCTGGGCGTCGCACTCTCCAGCTGTCATTTGCCACAGGAGACCGACGAGGCTCCGCGTCACCATCCGGGCCATGCAGAGCTGGGCATGGGCATTCACGGCGAGCCGGGTGCGTCGGTGATTGACACGCAAAACAGCGCGCAGGTGGTTAATCTGATGGTAGAGACGCTGATGGCCGCCCTGCCGGAAACCGGCCGTCTGGCAGTGATGATCAATAACCTCGGCGGCGTTTCCGTTGCCGAAATGGCCATCATTACCCGCGAACTGGCCAACAGCCCGCTGCACGAACGTATCGACTGGCTGATTGGCCCGGCCTCGCTGGTCACCGCGCTGGATATGAAAGGCTTCTCGCTGACCGCCATGGTGCTGGAAGAAAGCATCGAAAAAGCGCTGTTGACCGAAGTGGAAACCAGTAACTGGTCAACGCCCGTGCCCCCACGTGACATCACGACCGTGCCGTCATCTCAGCGCAGTGCACGCGTGGAATTTCAGCCTTCGGCTAACGAACAGGTTGCCGGGATTATTGAGCAAGTCACCGCAACGCTCGCCAATCTTGAAGCGCACCTCAATGCGCTGGATGCGAAAGTCGGCGACGGCGATACCGGGTCAACCTTTGCCGCAGGTGCGCGTGAAATTGCCGACCTGCTACATCACCAGCAGCTTCCGCTGGCTAACCTTGCCACGTTGTTTGCACTGATTGGCGAGCGCCTGACCGTGGTCATGGGGGGCTCCAGCGGCGTATTGATGTCAATTTTCTTCACCGCTGCCGGACAAAAGCTGGAGCAGGGTGCCGGGGTCGCCGATGCGCTAAATACGGGGCTCGCCCAGATGAAGTTCTACGGTGGTGCAGATGAAGGCGATCGTACGATGATTGATGCGCTGCAGCCCGCGCTAACATCGCTACTGGCACAACCACATAACCTGCAAGCCGCCTATGACGCTGCGCTGGCAGGCGCAGAACGGACCTGCCTGTCGAGCAAAGCCAACGCCGGGCGCGCGTCGTATCTCAGCAGTGAGAGCCTGCTTGGTAATATGGACCCCGGCGCACACGCGGTAGCAATGGTGTTTAAAGCGCTGGCAGAGAGTGAGTTGGGCTAAGTTCTTCGTTCTACGGGTTATCAATGCCTGATGGCGCTACGCTTATCAGGCCTGCGGTTTGCTCGCTTTTGTAGGCCGGATAAGGCGCTTGCGCTGATATCCGGCAAAACATTAACGATAAACGCGAAGTCCGCCCTCTACGCCCCGGCTAAACAGCACCTGCCAAAGCTCGATATCTCTGGCACGGAATGCCCCAGCACACGCGCATAAATAGTAATTAAACATCCTTTTGAAGGTCGCGGAATAACGCGACGACAGCGTCGGCCATGCCTGGTTAAACCGTTCATGCCAGGCCATCAGCGTTTTATCGTAGTCGCTGCCGAAGTTATGCCAGTCCTCCATCACAAACCGCGATTCGCTGGCCTCGGCAATGTGGGAAATCGCCGGTAAACAGCCGTTTGGGAAGATATATTTATTGATCCACGGATCCACACTCATCCCTTTTTTATTGCTGCCAATGGTATGCAGCAGGAACAATCCATCGGGTTTTAAGCAGCGGTCGGCAATACTGAAATAGGTATCGTAGTTTTTCGGGCCCACGTGTTCAAACATCCCCACGGAGACAATACGATCATAGCGTTTATCGAGGTCGCGATAATCCTGCAGCAGAATAGTGACATCCAGCCCGTCACAGCGCTGCTGCGCCATTTTCTGCTGTTCTTTCGAGATGGTAACCCCGTCTACCGCTACGCCATAATGGCGTGCGGCATATTCAGCCAGCCCGCCCCAGCCGCAACCGATATCCAGCAAACGCATGCCCGGTTGCAATTGCAGCTTCTCACAAATCATTTTTAATTTGGCATTCTGCGCGTCGTCTAATGTTGTCGCGTCTTTCCAGTAGCCGCAGGAATATTGCATGTGGGGATCAAGCATCAGGGCGAAAAGATCGTTACCTATATCGTAGTGTTCTTTGCCGACAATCCAGGCACGGCTGCGTGATTGCAGATTAAACAAACGCGCGCTGGCAATGCGTAAAATATCTTTCAGATTGCCCGGCATTTTTTGGTCGAGTTTTGCTTTAAGGATTTTGCAGAACAGAATATCGAGCCGCTCGCAATCCCACCAGCCTTCCATATAGCTTTCACCCAGCCCTAACGAGCCTTGTTGCAGCACCCGTTTAAAGAAACCGGCATGGTGAAGTTGAATGTCCCAGGCGCGCGAACCATTAATCTGGATATCAGCCTGCTGGAGCAGGTCTTTCCCCATTCGGGTCCAGTTATCATTTGTTTCATTGACGATGACAGCATCAGAACACAGCGAATTCATGGTATTTACCAAAGGTGGACGAATAATTCTTACGCAAGATTATTATGGAAAACAGGGTGTATGTATTATGATTTGCGGACAAGATCTATCGAACAGAAGCCACATCACCGGAAGTATCAGGTATTTTTTATGGACACCCTCAGGCAAAAACAGTGGAGTTCCTTCCCGGATGATTCAATGGCGGAACTGCCGCAGGACGTGTACTTTCGTTCTTATGTCCTTGAAGCGAATAACCATGTTCCACCGCATTCACACGCATTTACCCAGTTTCATTTCGCCCGTAAGGGCAGTATGCGCATTGATGTCGCCGGTAAATGCTGGATAATTCCCGCACATTACGGTATCTGGATCCCGAATAATATTGAGCATGCGGTATGGGCGCTGGATGACGTGTATTTAGAGAATCTGGATATTAAGCCAGGCTTTCTTGAGAAGCGCATCGACGAGTGTAAAGTGGTGGCGATCAGTGATTTCGCCAGAGAGTTTATTCATTACGCCACCAACGTCATTTCAGGCCATTATGATAGCCAGTCAAAAGAAGGAAAACTGGTGAGCGTGCTGGTCGATATTATTTTGCAATTACCGGAAGTCGCCTTTGTATTACCCTGGCCGCAGGATGCAGAATTAACAAAAGTGTGCCGGACAATACAGGAATCTCCCGCACGGGAACACTCGGTGGAGTACTGGGCTAATCATCTTGGCATGTCCGCCCGGACTTTCTCGCGTCATTTCAAAAAAGAAACCGGGTTACCGTTCAGCGTCTGGAAGCAAAAGATGCGTATTCTGGAATCGGTGTTAATGCTGAAGAAAAATAAAAGCGTTACCGCCGTGGCGCTCGACGTGGGGTATTCGAGCACCGCGGCGTTTAGCTACGCGTTCCGCCAGGCATTTGGCGTTCCGCCGTCAAATTATTAATCAGCCGCTTTCCGCTGATGCCAGTAGGCTGCCGCACGCACCCGCTGCGGGTCAAACGCCTCGGTTTCAAAGCGGGCGCTCAAATTTTTTACCACTTTCCCTTCGCCGGTTACCCAGATGAAATAATCGTCTGCAGGCACCGTCAGCCGAGCCAGCGCGTCATCCACTGCCTGTTCGTCATGCCCGACAAACCACTGGATAGCAAACCCATCCAGATGGGCAAGGTAGTCCTGATACGCCGCATCCTGCACGCTCACCAGCGCCGTGACGTTCGGGCGTCGCGCTAAACGACTGAGCGCTTCCAGGCGACGGCGCAATGCAGGCATTCCCGATTCATCGCACACATAAACCTGATACGCATACTCTTCCGGTACCACCAGCGAGCCGCGCGGTCCGCCAATCGTCAGTGTATCCCCTGCACGGGCATGCATCGCCCACGTACTCGCCACGCCACCGTCATGAATATAAAAATCCAGCGCCAGTTCATGACGCGCATCATCGTATAGCGGCGTGTAATCCCGGGACGCAGGGCGCACACCGTCAGCCCAGACGATGCCCTCATCGGTAACCACCGGCGGCACAAAATGGCTGCCTGGCTCAGGAAAGAAAACTTTGGCGTGGTCATCAAAGCCGCGTGAGCTGAAGCCGTCCAACGCCTCCCCGCCCAGCACGATGCGCTGAAAACCTGCGCTGATACGCTCAACGCGCAGGATGGTAAGTTCACGGAAGCGCAGTTCATTACGAACGCGCTGGGGGTAGCGTGAGGTGTTTTTTGTCATTTTTCGCCTTCGTGAGGATAATACGATATATCTAAATTAATATTCAAATGATAATGATTGCTAATAACAAAGATTGCAAGCATTTTTTTGATACACGCCACGGCGTAAATCCCCTTCTCACCATTGATAATAATTGACATAAAAATCAATCAATTAAAACACCAGCCTATCACGCACTTGCAAAATCATAACTTTTAGATATAAATTAGATATATCGAAATAACATCTGGAGACTACTATGCAAAACCACCATGACGGTTGCTGCAAACATGCAGATCACCCACACGAAGGTTGCTGCAAAGGCGAAGAACATCGCCACGAAGGCTGCAACAGTGAAGGACATCACCACGAGCACGGCTGCGGGCATCGCCATGGTCGCGGTGGCGGCGGGCGTCGTCAGCGTTTCTTTGGTCACGGCGAATTACGCCTGGTGATTCTGGATATTTTGACCCGCGATGCCAGCCACGGCTATGAGCTGATCAAAGCCATCGAAACGCTGACCCAGGGCCACTACACGCCGAGTCCAGGGGTGATTTATCCGACGCTGGATTTCTTGCAGGATCAAGAGCTGATTGTCATCAGCGAAGAGGAAGGTGGGCGTAAACAGATCACGATCACGGCGCAAGGCCAGCAGTGGCTGGAGGAAAATCGCGAGCATCTGGCGCTTATTCATGAACGCGTTAAAGCACGCTGCGTTGGCTTTGAATTACGTAAAAACCCGCAGATGAAACGCGCGCTGGAAAACTTTAAAGCCGTGCTGGATCTGCGGGTCAATCACGGTGACACCAGCGATGCGCAGATCAAAAAAATCATCGGTATTATCGATCGCGCAGCGCTGGATATCGCTCAGCTGGATTAATCGGGTCATCGGGCGGACCCCGTTGTTCCGCCCGAATAGCGGTGCTTAATGCAGCACCGTCACCGCATCTTCCAGGCGCCCGGCGCGATGTTTCACCCGCACTGAAATTTGCGCGCTCTCTTCAACCAGTTCGGCATTTTTCTGCGTAATGTTGCTCAACTCATTCACCGCACGAGTCAGGCTGGTCAGCCCGTCTGCCTGTTCCAGCGTCGAATGGCTGATTTGTGCGATCAGTTGGGTGACGTTCTGTACCTGCGCCACAATGTCGTCCATCGTGCGGCCAGCGGCGTGAACCTGGCTGGATCCGGACTGCACCTTGTCGGCACTGGCATCAATCAGCTTGCGGATGTCATTCGCCGCACTGGCGCTCCGGCTGGCAAGATGGCGTACTTCCCCTGCCACGACGGCAAACCCTTTCCCCTGCTCGCCCGCTCGCGCCGCTTCAACCGCCGCATTCAATGCCAGGATATTGGTCTGGAAAGCAATATCGTTAATCAGCGTGGTGATGGTGCCGATACGCTGGGTGCTGCTGGCGATATCGTCCATCGTTTTGATCACCGTCTCCATCGCCTCGCCTCCCTGCGTTGCCGCACTGCTGGCGGCAATCGAGAGTTTGTCAGCCGCAGATGCTGTCGCCGAGTTTTGCTTCACCGACGCCGCCATCTGGTTCATCGTCGTCACCGTTTCCTGCACGTTTTCAACCGTTTGCTGGGTGTGCTTGTTTAAATCATCGCTACCTTTTGCCAGCGTATCGCTGTCGTTACGCACGCAGGAAACCTGGCTTGAAACGTCGTGAATAAGCCAGCGGCACATTAATCCCAGTTGCCCCACCGCCCGCAGCATCAGGCCCAACTCATCGCTGCGGTTCAGGTGCGTCACGCTGTTGCGCTCGCCGGTCGCCACTTTCAGCGCCTGGCGGGCGACATTTTCTATCGGGCGTACAATTTGCCATTCGAAAATCGCCGTACCCGCCAGCATCACCAGCGCACTCACCAGCAGCAGCGGCCACGCCGCGCCCATTTGCTGCAACGCTGCCGCCAGCACGGCAAACATCAGTGTCATCACGCTGCGCACCCGCCAGCGAACCGGCAGCGCCGGCAGCTTTCCCAGCCAACTTTTACGCACCACGAGTCCCTTATGGATGCGTTTGTTGCAACGTCCTTCATTTAGCGCCTGATACAACGGCTCGACCGCCGCAATCTCCTCCTGCGTCGCCCGGGTTCGAATCGACATATACCCGGTCATTCGCCCTTCACGTACCATCGGCACCGCATTGGCTCGCACCCAGTAGTGATCGCCGTTTTTACAGCGATTTTTTACAATGCCGCTCCATGGCTCCCCCTGTTGCAGCGTGTACCACATATCAGCAAATGCCGCCTTGGGCATGTCCGGGTGACGAACCTGATTATGCGGCTTGCCGAGCAGCTCGCTCAGCTGATAGCCGCTAACCTGGACAAACGTGTCATTCGCATGAGTGATGTAGCTTTGTAAATCGGTAGTCGACATGAGGGTAATATCATCATCCAGCGGAGTATGCTGCTGACTAACGTAGGGATCAGAAGACATGGTTGCGTCCTATGCAGGTTATCTGGTTGTTAACTTTTTCGGCATATGTTATTTCGGCGATAATTTTTTTATCTTTAGTTGTTAAATTTGATTTAGATCGCAATTTGCGATTAAACCTCAGAATTTGTATGTTTTCTAATTCATTGATTTAAAATACTTTCATCCTGTAACTATTCAATCAGGCTTCACTCTGCGCACCGTCACAGTGCAACTTCTGCCTGTTTTTGGCGCAGAAGATCGCGTATCTCACCTGTTTTCAGAGAGTCAACCTGGGCAAAATACCGCCAAATTTTAACTTTTGGCATTAAATGTTTCGCAAATGAAATGTATCCTGGTGTTTATCCCGATTTTCGTTAAGCGCGCCGGGATGGCGTAATCCCTGCAATACTTAATTCAGTATCATGTGATACGCGAACTCCGGGAGCATATTTTGAACAGGTTACCTTCCAGCGCATCGGCCCTGGCCTGCAGCGCACACGCACTGAACCTCATCGAAAAGCGAACGCTTGATCATGAGGAAATGAAAGCACTTAACCGAGAGGTCATTGAATACTTCAAAGAGCATGTCAATCCGGGGTTCTTAGAGTATCGAAAATCTGTAACTGCCGGCGGGGATTACGGAGCCGTAGAGTGGCAAGCGGGAAGCCTGAATACGCTTGTCGACACCCAGGGACAGGAATTTGTTGACTGCCTGGGCGGTTTTGGAATTTTCAACGTGGGGCACCGTAATCCAGTAGTGGTCTCCGCCGTACAGAATCAACTCGCTAAACAACCTCTGCACAGCCAGGAATTACTTGACCCCTTGCGGGCCATGTTGGCGAAAACGCTCGCCGCACTGGCGCCCGGCAAGCTGAAATACAGCTTCTTTTGCAACAGCGGAACCGAGTCGGTTGAAGCGGCGTTGAAGCTGGCGAAAGCCTATCAATCGCCACGCGGCAAATTTACGTTTATTGCCACCAGCGGCGCGTTCCACGGTAAATCGCTGGGCGCACTGTCCGCGACGGCCAAATCCACGTTCCGTAAACCGTTTATGCCATTGCTGCCGGGCTTCCGTCATGTTCCGTTTGGTGACATTGACGCGATGCGTACCATGCTCAGCGAGTGTAAAAAGACCGGTGATGATGTCGCTGCCGTGATCCTCGAGCCGATTCAGGGTGAAGGTGGCGTGATCCTGCCACCGCAGGGATACCTGACCGCCGTGCGCAAACTGTGCGACGAGTTTGGCGCGCTGATGATCCTTGATGAAGTGCAAACCGGCATGGGTCGTACTGGCAAGATGTTCGCCTGCGAGCACGAAAACGTGCAGCCCGACATTATGTGTCTGGCGAAAGCGCTAGGCGGCGGCGTAATGCCTATCGGTGCGACCATCGCTACCGAAGAGGTGTTCTCCGTACTGTTCGATAACCCATTCCTGCACACCACCACCTTTGGCGGCAACCCGCTTTCCTGTGCGGCGGCACTCGCAACCATCAATGTCCTGCTGGAGCAGAATTTACCGGCTCAGGCAGAACAAAAAGGCGATATGTTGCTGGATGGCTTCCGACATCTGGCGCGGGAATACCCGGATCTGGTGCAGGACGTACGCGGTAAAGGCATGCTGATGGCGATCGAATTTGTTGATAATGAGATCGGCTACAACTTTGCCAGCGAGATGTTCCGCCAGAGGGTGTTGGTTGCCGGAACGCTGAACAACGCGAAGACGATCCGCATCGAACCGCCGCTCACGTTAACCATCGAACAATGTGAGTTGGTATTACGCTCAACGCGTAAAGCGCTGGCCGCATTACGCGTCAGCGTGGAGCAAGTGTGACAGACGCCGGATGGCGCTGCACTTTTCCGGCCTACGGGATCACATGTAGGCCGGATAGGGCGTAACCGCCATCCGGCAGCATCACACGCTTACACAATCCGCACGCCTGCGGGCATAACGCGCTCTGGCGTCAACAGCACGCTTTCACTGCCATCGTCCGTTTCCGCACACAACAGCATGCATTCTGACGTTTCGCCGCGCATTTTCGCTTTTTGCAGATTACACAGCACCACCACCGTTTTCCCCATCAGCTCATCTTCGCGGTAGTAAGGCACCAGGCTGGTCACGGTTTGCAGCGTTCGTTCGCCGACATCAACCTGAACGATGTAGAGTTTATCGGCATTGTCATGACGCTTTACCTGGGTAATTGTTCCCACGCGAATTTCCATTCGGGCGAAATCCGTAAATGCGATCGTGTCCATTCTTTTCTCCTTTGGTAAAATTTTACTAAATGTTAGCAAAAAACCGTCCTGGCATTGTTCTCAAAAGCCGTAAAATGATGCGCCCATCACACTCTGAAAGCGGGGTTTTACCGTGAATATGTCAATTAGAGGTACTTTTTTTACTGAAAACAGGTGAATAGATAAGCACTTCATTTACAATGCGGGGGTAACTCAGGGAAAAGGTAAACATGGCAACACTTAAAGACATCGCAATCGAAGCTCGTGTATCCCTGGCGACAGTGTCCCGGGTGTTAAATGATGACCCGACGCTAAACGTAAAAGAAGAAACCAAGCGTCGCATTCTGGAGATCGCGGAAAAGCTGGAGTACAAAACCAGCAGCGCGCGTAAACACCAGACCAGTACGGTCGGCCCCCAGCATATTCTGGCGCTCTACAGCTACCAGCAGGATTTGGAAATCAACGATCCTTACTATCTCGCTATACGACACGGGATTGAAACGCAATGTGAAAAGCTGGGGATCGAACTGACCAACTGCTATGAACACAGCGGGTTGCCCGACCATAAAAATATTACCGGCATTCTCATCGTTGGTAAGCCATCTCCTGCCCAGCGCGCTGCAGCAACCGCGCTGACCGACAACATCTGCTTTATCGACTTTCATGAACCCGGCAGCGACTATGATGCCGTCGATATCGATCTGACCCGCATCAGCAAAGAGAGTATCGATTTTTTCATCGCCCAGGGCGTGACCCGCATTGGCTTCATCGGCGGTGAAGACGAGCCGGGCAAAGCGGATATCCGCGAGGCCGCGTTTGTCGAATACGGTCGCCTGCAGCAGGTGGTCTCGGAACACGATATCTATCGTGGCGGATTCTCCAGCTCGTCAGGTTATGAGTTGGCGAAAAAAATGCTGGCCAAAGAAGATTATCCCAGCGCCCTGTTTGTCGCCTCAGACTCAATCGCCATTGGCGTTCTGCGCGCAATTCACGAACGTGGCCTGGCGATTCCACAGGATATTTCGCTGATTAGCGTCAATGACATTCCGACGGCACGATTCACCTTCCCTCCGCTGTCCACCGTGCGCATCCATTCAGAAATGATGGGCAGTCAGGGCGTTAACTTGCTGTTTGAAAAAGCCCGTGACGGACGCGCGCTGCCGCTGCTGGTTTTCGTGCCCAGCAAGCTGAAACTGCGCGGCACCACCCGCTAACCTCCCTTTTTTCGCGCCCGGTTTCTTCTGATACCGGGCATGCTTTGTCATGCCTTGTTTTTCTCTGCACGGGTTATTTTCGTGATCAAGTTAAAGTAAATCATCTTACCCGCTATATTTTAGTAAAACTTTTACTAAAATCACCTGCAATACCACTTACTCACCATCACTTTGAATGGTTCCGATTTCTCTCCACCGGGAGGCCTTATGAATCGCTGGGAAAACATTCAGCTCACCCACGAAAATCGACTGGCGCCACGCGCATACTTTTTCTCTTATGACTCGGTAGCGCAGGCTCGCTCGTTTGCCCGTGAAACCAGCAGCCTTTTTCAACTGCTAAGCGGTCAGTGGAATTTTCAGTTCTTTGAGCATCCGCTGCAGGTGCCAGAAGCCTTTACGTCGCAGTATATGCACGACTGGGGCAGCATCACCGTCCCCGGCATGTGGCAGATGGAAGGACACGGCAAGCTGCAATATACCGACGAAGGTTTCCCGTTCCCGCTTGATGTGCCCTACGTCCCCACCGATAACCCGACCGGTGCATATCAGCGGATGTTTACCCTCAGCGAAGGCTGGCAGGGAAAACAAACGCTGATTAAGTTCGACGGCGTTGAAACCTACTTCGAAGTGTACGTCAACGGCCAGTACGTGGGCTTCAGCAAGGGCAGTCGTCTGACGGCCGAATTTGATATCAGCGCAATGGTGCACACCGGTGACAACCTGCTGTGTGTGCGCGTGATGCAGTGGGCAGACTCTACCTACGTTGAAGACCAGGATATGTGGTGGTCTGCAGGGATCTTCCGCGACGTCTATCTGGTGGGCAAGCAGGCGACCCACATTCAGGATTTTACCCTTCGTACCGAGTTCGATGATAACTACCGCGATGCCACTCTCTCCTGCGACATTGTGCTGGAAAACCTTGCCGACTCACCGGCACAGACCTCGCTGGAATACACCTTATTTGACGGTGAGCGGGTGCTGCACAGCGGTGTTATCAGTCATCTGACTCTCGATAAGCTCACCCGTACTGCCTTTGATTTCGAGGTTAGTGCGCCACAGCAGTGGTCGGCTGAGTCGCCGTATCTTTATCATTTAGTGATGACGTTAAAAGATGCCAGCGGCAATATTATTGAGGTGGTTCCGCAGCGCGTCGGATTCCGCGACATTACGATCCGCGACGGGCTGTTTTACATCAACAACCACTACGTAATGCTGCACGGTGTTAACCGCCACGATAACGATCATCTGAAAGGCCGCGCGGTCGGAATGGATCGGGTCGAAAAAGATCTGCTGCTGATGAAGCAGCACAACATTAACTCGGTGCGTACCGCGCATTACCCGAACGATCCGCGCTTCTATGAGCTGTGCGATATCTACGGCCTGTTTGTGATGGCCGAGACCGACGTCGAATCCCACGGCTTCGCCAACGTCGGCGATATCAGTCGCATCACCGACGATCCGACCTGGGAACCGGTATACGTTGAGCGCATCGTGCGCCACATCCACGCACAGAAAAACCATCCGTCGATCGTCATCTGGTCACTGGGCAACGAATCCGGGTACGGCTGTAATATTCGTGCCATGTACCACGCTGCGAAAGCGCTGGATAACACGCGTCTGGTGCATTACGAAGAAGATCGCGACGCCGAAGTGGTGGACATTATTTCCACCATGTATACCCGCGTGCCGCTGATGAATGAGTTTGGTGAATATCCGCATCCGAAACCACGCATCATCTGCGAATACGCCCACGCCATGGGTAACGGCCCCGGCGGGCTGACGGAATATCAAAACGTTTTTTACCAGCACGATTGCATTCAAGGACACTATGTCTGGGAATGGTGCGACCATGGCATTCAGGCAAAAGATGATAACGGCAACGTCTGGTATAAATTTGGCGGTGACTACGGCGACTACCCGAATAACTACAACTTCTGCCTCGACGGCCTGATTTACCCCGATCAAACACCGGGAGCGGGTCTGAAAGAGTATAAGCAGGTGATCGCCCCAGTGAAGGTCTACGCGAAGGACCTGACGCGCGGTGAACTGCGTGTCGCAAATAAGCTGTGGTTCACCACGCTTGACGACTACACCCTGCAAATTGAAGTGCGGGCCGAAGGAGAAACGCTCTCCACGCAGCGGATTAAACTTCACGACGTGGCCCCCAACAGCGACACTCTGCTGCACTGCACGCTGCCGACGCTGGATGAGAGGGAAGCCTTTCTCAATGTCATCGTCAGCAAAGACTCCCGCACGTCCTACAGCGACGCCGGGCACCATATTGCCACTTACCAGTTCCCGCTGAAGGCCAGAACCGCTACGCCAGTGCCGTTTAGTCAGCAAAACGCCAGCGCCCTGACGCTGGAAGACGATCGCCTGCGCTGCACCGTTCGCGGCTATAACTTCGCGATAACCTTCTCAAAGCTGAACGGGAAGCCGATCAGCTGGAACGTGAATGGCGAAGAGCTCATTACCCGCGAGCCGAAGATTAATTTCTTCAAGCCGACGATTGATAACCACAAACAGGAGTTCGAAGGTCTCTGGCAGCCAAATCATTTACAGATTATGCAGGAGCATCTGCGGGATTTTGCCCTCGAACACACTGACAATGCGGTGGTGATTACCAGCCAGACGATCATCGCCCCGCCGGTATTTGATTTCGGTATGCGTTGCACCTACCGCTGGCGGGTAACGGTCGACGGTCAGCTGAATGTTGAGCTTTCCGGTCAGCCTTACGGCGAGTATCCGCACATTATTCCGTGCATTGGCTTCACCATGGGCATCAACGGTGATTTGGGGCAAGTCGCGTATTACGGACGTGGTCCGGGCGAGAATTACGCCGACAGCCAGCAGGCCAACATTATCGATATCTGGCGTTCGACCGTGGATGCGATGTTCGAGAACTACCCATTCCCCCAAAACAACGGCAATCGCCAGGATGTGCGCTGGGCAGCGCTGACCAACCGCCATGGCAACGGTCTGCTGGTCGTCCCACAACGTCCTGTCAATTTAAGTGCCTGGCGCTATACGCCCGAAAATCTCTTTGCCGCACAGCACTGCAATGAACTCCAGCGCAGCGATGACATCACTCTGAATCTGGACCATCAGCTACTGGGCCTGGGTTCCAACTCCTGGGGAAGCGAGGTGCTCGACTCCTGGCGCGTCTGGTTCCGCGAGTTCAACTACGGCTTTACGTTGCTGCCCATTTCCGGCACCGAGGCCACCGTTCAGACCACTGCTAATCGCGCCTTTGGCACGGAGTTCTTTTCCACGAATTTGCACAGCGAGAATACAAAATGAGGATCATCGATAACTTAGAGCAGTTCCGACAACTCTACGCTTCAGGTCGGAAGTGGCAGCGCTGCGTTGAGGCGATTGAAAATATCGACAACATTCAGCCCGGCGTCGCCCATTCCATCGGTGATTCGCTCACTTACCGCGTGGAGACCGACTCCGCTACCGATGCACTGTTTACCGGTCATCGCCGTTACTTTGAGGTGCATTACTACCTGCAAGGGCAGCAAAAAATTGAGTATGCCGCCAAAGAGGATTTACAGGTGGTTGAATACTATCGCGATGAAACCGATCGCGAATACCTGAAGGGATGCGGAAAAACGGTAGAAGTACACGAAGGGCAGCTGGTTATTTGCGACAACCACGAAGCCTACCGCTTTATCTGTAATAGCGCGGTGAAGAAAGTCGTACTCAAAGTCACCATCGAAGATGGTTATTTTCATAATAAATAAAAAGACAGGCGGCACAGAAGTTGTGCCGCCAGTACCCTACAATAATCAGGAATCGGAGATGTGCTATGTCTGATACCAAGCGTAATACCATCGGCAAGTTCGGCTTACTGTCGCTGACCTTTGCCGCCGTTTATAGTTTTAACAACGTAATCAATAATAATATTGAGCTTGGTCTGGCATCTGCACCGATGTTTTTCCTCGCCACGATTTTCTACTTTATTCCGTTCTGCTTAATCATTGCCGAATTTGTTTCACTGAACAAAAACTCCGAAGCCGGTGTTTACGCATGGGTAAAAAGCTCACTGGGCGGGCGCTGGGCATTTATTACCGCCTACACCTACTGGTTCGTTAACCTGTTCTTTTTTACCTCGTTACTTCCGCGCGTAATCGCCTATGCCTCCTATGCATTTTTAGGCTACGAATACATTTTGACGCCGTTCGCTACCACCGTGTTAAGTATGGTGCTGTTTGCCTTCTCAACCTGGGTTTCGACCAACGGCGCAAAAATGCTCGGGCCGATTACCTCCGTCACTTCCACGCTGATGCTGCTGTTGACGCTGTCTTATATTTTACTGGCGGGGACTGCGTTGGTTGGCGGCGTACAGCCTGCCGATCCCATCACCGTGGATGCCATGATCCCGAATGTTAACTGGGCCTTCCTCGGTATTACGACCTGGATTTTTATGGCGGCAGGCGGCGCGGAGTCCGTGGCGGTGTACGTCAACGACGTGAAGGGTGGCTCAAAATCATTTGTGAAAGTGATTATTATCGCCGGGATTTTTATCGGTGTGCTTTACTCAATCTCCTCAGTACTGATCAACGTTTTTGTCAGCAGCAAAGAGCTGAAGTTTACCGGTGGCTCGGTGCAGGTATTCCACGGTCTGGCCGCATACTTCGGCTTACCTGAGTTGGTGGTTAACCGCTTTGTCGGTCTGGTGTCCTTTACCGCAATGTTTGGGTCACTGCTGATGTGGACCGCAACGCCGGTTAAAATTTTCTTCTCCGAAATCCCGGAAGGTATTTTTGGCAAGAAAACCGTCGAACTGAATGAAAACGGCGTTCCGGCTCGCGCAGCCTGGATCCAGTTTTTGATCGTAATCCCGCTGATGATTATCCCCACGCTCGGTTCGAATACCGTGCAGGATTTAATGAATACCATCATTAACATGACCGCTGCGGCATCCATGCTGCCTCCGCTGTTTATTATGCTGGCCTATTTGAATCTGCGCGCCAAGCTGGACCACTTACCGCGCGACTTCCGCATGGGATCGCAAAAAACCGGGATTATCGTGGTATCGATGCTGATTGCCCTGTTCACCATTGGATTTATCGCTTCAACGTTCCCAACCGGCGGCAACATTATCACCATTATTTTCTATAACGTCGGTGGTATTGTTATTTTCCTCGGTTTTGCCTGGTGGAAATACAGTAAATACATCAAAGGACTAAGGAAGGTGCGAACAAGTTCC
>NZ_SZWV01000015.1:60670-89208 GCF_005280945.1 Citrobacter sp. wls718 | reverse complement strand
CGGGAAAGACGTGGACTGCGAAGAGGCCACGAGGGGAGTTTATTTTTTCCTGCCAGTAATGCGGCACCACTCTTCTTTCTCGATCACCGGATCGAGCGTAAAGAGATCGGCGTAGGCTTCGCAGACGCTGTCCGCCTGGCTGGCAAGAATACCGGAAAGGCCCAGTAAGCCGCCCTCAACTGGCAACACGCTGATTAACGGTGCCAGTTCACGCAATGGGCCAGCAAGGATGTTGGCAACCACCACGTCGGCTTTCATGGCTTCTGGCTGATCCTGTGGCAGGTACAGTTCCAGGCGGTCAGAAACGCCATTACGCTGTGCATTATCGCGGCTTGCCTGAATGGCTTGCGGATCGATGTCTACACCAATGGCTTTGGCTGCACCTAATTTGAGTGCTGCAATAGCCAGAATGCCGGAACCGCAACCAAAGTCGATCACCGTCTTTCCGTTCAGATCGAGGCCATCCAGCCATTGCAGACACAAAGAGGTGGTTGGGTGAGTGCCGGTACCAAACGCCAGACCTGGGTCCAGCATCACGTTGACGGCGTTCTCATCCGGCACATCGCGCCAGCTTGGGCAAATCCACAGACGTTCGCCAAAGCGCATTGGGTGGAAGTTATCCATCCATTCACGCTCCCAGTCTTTATCTTCAAGCTGTTCAATTTTATGCACAAACCCCGCACCGAGCAGCGGATGCTGTTCCAGAAGGGCAACCACTTCTTTCATGTCGGTTTCTGCATCGAACAGACCCGTTACATCGGTGTCACCCCAAAGACGGGTTTCGCCCGGCAGTGGTTCAAACACCGGCGTATCATGCGTGTCCTGGAAGGTGATAGAAACGGCACCCGCTTCCATCAGCGCATCGCTCAACTCTTCTGCATTAGCACCGGTGGTGTTCAGTTTCAGTTGGATCCATGGCATGGCAAAACTCTTTATTTATCAGTAGTCAATATGGCGGCTTGCGGAGCGGCAGAACCAAAACGGTTTCCGACCAGGAAAGCCAGCAAACTTAGCAGCAACGAGGGCACAATTGGATGGAAGCCCAGGTACTGAATGTTAAAGGTAGCGAGTATGGCATACAGCACACCGCCGACAATCATGGCGCTCAGTGCGCCCGCTGCGTTCGCTCGCTCCCAGTACAGGCCCAGCACCAGCGGCCACAGGAATACCGCTTCCAGCCCGCCAAACGCCAGCAGGTTGAGCCAGATGATCATCTCTGGTGGTTTCCACGCGGCCAGCAACAACAACGCCCCCAATAACAGGGTGATCACCGCCGACATGCGCTTCAGGCGGGTTTCATTTTTCAGCTGTTCCGGGCGCAGATTCAGGTAGAGATCTTTAATGATCGTAGCGGAACTTTGCAGCAATTGGGCGTTGATCGTCGACATGATCGCCGCCATCGGTGCGGCAAGGAAGATCCCCGCGGCAATCGGTGGCAGGACTTTTACCATCAAGGTGGGGATAACCAGATCCGGTACCGTCAGGTCAGGGAGCACCGCGCGTCCTAATGCACCCGCCAGGTGCATACCAAACATCAGGATCGCCACCACAATAGTGCCGATAATCATCCCACGATGGACCGCTTTACTGTCCTTATAAGAGATACAGCGCACGGCGGTATGCGGCAGGCCAATCACGCCAAAGCACACCAGAACCCAGAACGAAGTCATAAAGGTTGGGGACAGAATGTCATCAGCGCCTTGTGGGGTCACCAATTTCGGATCGATCGTTTGCAGCGTCTCCACCGCGTTGCTGAGGCCGCCCGCTGCGTGGACCACACCCACAAGCAGGACAATGGTCCCAACTAGCATCACCATACCCTGCATGGTGTCATTGAGCACGCTGGCACGAAATCCACCGAATGCGGTGTATAACGCAATACTGATACCAAAGATCAGCAGACCTGTTTCGTATGGAATACCCGCAGCGGTTTCCAGCAAACGTGCGCCGCCGATGAATTGCACTGTCATCGCGCCAACGAAAGCTACCAACAGGCTGAGGCTCGCCAGCCAGACCAGCAAACGGCTCTGATAGCGGGCAAACAGCATATCGTTAAGGGTGACGGCGTTGTAGCGTCGGGCCAGAATCGCAAATTTCTTGCCAAGAATACCCAGCGACAACCAGACGGCCGGCAGTTGGATCATCGCCAACAGCACCCATCCCAGCCCGTATTTATACGCGGCCCCCGGGCCACCAATAAACGAGCTTGCGCTGATATATGTTGCGGTCAGCGTCATGGCTAAAACGACCCCGCCCATTGAGCGGCTGCCGAGGAAATATTCATTTAGGAACGTGCCGGTTGTTCTCTTTCTCATCGCGTACACAGAGAGACCAAACACCACCACCAGATAGGCGACAAGCGGCAAAATCACTTCAAGCTGCATCGTCATCCTCCAGAGGAATATCGCGATAGATAAATTTCACCATCGCCCAGCACAGAACAATGAAAACCAGCGGGGTTAGCAAGCAGGCCATTTCGAACCAGTGTGGTAAGCCAGTAAAGCCCAGCGTGGAGTCTGGTAAGTAAGCGGCTACTAACCATGTAGCAAGATAGAAAAGGGTCAGCCACAGCGCCCAGCGCGCCTCTTTATGGGCCTGAACAAAACGAGCGTCCATTTTTTGTCCCTTGTGGATAAAGAAAGCGGGGATTGTACCTTATGGGACGTGCCGGAGGGGAGAAAAACAAAAGGCCGGAGGATCCGGCCTTTGCAGTTAATGCGTACTTACTTTTCCTGAAGTCCGAGTTTCTTCTCCAGGTAGTGGATATTGGAACCACCACGCTGGAAGTGCTCGTCATTCATGATGCGGATCTGCAGATCGACGTTGGTTTTGATCCCGTCGATGATCAGTTCCTGCAAGGCGTTTTTCATGCGGGCAATCGCCACGTCACGGTTTTCGCCATAACAAATAAGTTTGCCGATCATGGAGTCATAGTAAGGCGGTACGGTGTAACCCGCGTAAATATGAGACTCCCAGCGTACACCAAAACCACCCGGCGCGTGGAAACGCGTGATTTTACCCGGGCTTGGCAGGAAGGTGTTCGGGTCTTCGGCGTTGATACGGCATTCTACCGCATGGCCTTTAACCACAACTTCATCCTGCGTAATGGACAGCGGCTGACCCGCAGCGATACGCAGCTGCTCTTTGATCAGATCAACGCCGGTGATCATTTCGGTAACTGGATGCTCTACCTGGATACGGGTGTTCATTTCAATGAAATAGAACTCGCCGTTCTCGAACAGGAACTCGAAAGTACCCGCTCCACGGTAGCCGATATCTACACAGGCTTTGGAGCAACGTTCGCCGATGTAACGACGCAGTTCCGGGGTAATGCCCGGTGCTGGTGCTTCTTCGACCACTTTCTGGTGACGGCGCTGCATGGAGCAGTCACGTTCTGCCAGATAGATTGCGTTACCCTGACCGTCAGCCAACACCTGAATTTCGATGTGGCGTGGGTTCTCCAGGTACTTTTCCATGTAAACCATGTCATTGTTGAAAGCGGCTTTCGCTTCAGCTTTGGTCATGGAAATGGATTGAGCCAGTTCAGCATCGCCGCGTACAACACGCATACCGCGACCGCCGCCACCGCCGGAGGCTTTGATGATGACCGGATAGCCGATGCGCTTGGCATGGGCGCGGTTTGCGTCCATATCGTCGCCCAGTGGGCCGTCAGAACCTGGAACGGTCGGTACACCTGCTTTCTTCATGGCAGTAATTGCAGACACTTTGTCGCCCATCAGGCGGATGGTGTCGGCTTTCGGGCCGATGAAGATAAAGCCAGAGCGTTCTACCTGCTCAGCAAAGTTGGCGTTTTCAGACAGGAAGCCGTAACCCGGGTGAATAGCGACCGCGCCAGTGATTTCAGCGGCGCTGATGATTGCCGGGATATTCAGATAGCTTTTAACAGACGGAGCCGGGCCAATACAGACCGTTTCATCTGCCAGTAATACGTGTTTTAGATCGCGATCCGCGCTTGAGTGTACAGCGACGGTCTTGATGCCCAGTTCTTTACAGGCACGAAGAATACGCAGGGCAATCTCGCCACGGTTGGCGATAACGATTTTATCCAACATGTTCGCCTCGTTACTCGATGACGACCAGCGGCTCGTCAAATTCTACCGGTTGACCACTTTCTACCAGAATCGCTTTTACCACGCCGGATTTATCGGCTTCGATCTGGTTCATCATTTTCATGGCTTCAACGATGCAAAGGGTATCGCCCGCATTCACTTTCTGGCCCACTTCGATAAACGGTTTAGCGTCAGGGCCCGGGGTGCGGTAGAAAGTACCAACCATCGGGGAACGTACGATGTGACCACTGATTTCCGCTGCAGCAGGGGCTTCCATGCTTGGCGCTGCAGTTTGCGCGACAGCGTTATACGGAGCAGGTTGTTGCATCATTGGTGCAGCATAAGCCTGTTGCATCATCGGGAAACCTGCATTTGGCGCTGCGCGGCTGATGCGTACAGACTCTTCGCCTTCAGAAATTTCCAGTTCGGAGATGCCTGATTCTTCAACCAGCTCGATCAGTTTTTTAATCTTACGAATATCCATGAGTGGGTTCCGTACTCTTTGTTTAGTGAAATTGTGACAGGCGTTTTATCGCCGTCTGTATAGCATTTGAATAACTGTTGGTGACAAGATGTCACCCCTCTCTGGCGTTGCACTGCGTGCTGCAGCCATTAAACGAGATATCAAAACTTACCAGTCATTGTGTGGCTATCTTCTGCCATTTTCGGGTAAAAGACAAAATATACCTTCAATACCCGATTGTCACCCTTTCCGCGCTGTAAAAACGCCTCCAGGGAAAGCAAGGTCGCACATTATAACCATTTCGTAGCAATTGGCAGCTAAATACTGGTCTTATCAGGGAAGATAATCAACCGCCTGCATGTAAAGAACGTGGGTTCGTCTGTGTTTTGCAACGCACTGCACATATCCCGAAACTACCGCCACCACTGGCGGAACTTCTTATAACGGCAGGCTAAAAGCACGACGGCGAGCGCGGCATAAATGATTGGTTGCGGGGATAAAATCTTCACCGACCACAGGTAATGCACGGGGGCCAGGATCGCCACAAGATAGACGAAGTTGTGTAAAAGTTGCCAGCGTTTTCCCAGTTTCCGCTGCGCAGCCTGGGTGGAGGTGAGTGTGAGGGCAAATAACAGAGTCCAACTGATAATTCCCAGCATCAGATAAGGCCGTGTCGTTAGCTCTCGACCCAACAGACTCAGGTTGTTAATGCCCAGCTCCAGCAGCGCATAACTGGTTAAATGCAAGGTGGCCCAGGCAAAACACCAGAGTCCTAACAGGCGGCGAGTGCGTATTAAGAGTGGCTGCTTAGCGTAGCGCGCCAGCGGCGAGACCAGCAAGGTTGCCAACAAGAATTTCAGAGCCGTCCTACCGGTAAAGTGTTGAATGTCCTTGACCGGATCGGCGCTTAAGTCGCCATTATTAATGGCCCAAAAGAGCCAGACAAAAGGTAAAAAGCCGGCAAGATGCAGGCAAACTTTCAGCCAGGTGATGTGTTTTGCCGTCAGACGCACTTAAAAATTCTCCCTCAAGTTAAGGCCGTGATACAGCGAAGCGACCTCATCGGCATAGCCGTTAAACAGCAGCGTAGGTTGACGCTGTACGTCGAGGATACCGCCTGCGCCAATAAAACGTTCTGTGGCTTGTGACCAGCGGGGGTGATCGACGCCGGGGTTAACATTGGCATAAAACCCATATTCATTAGGCGCCGCCATATTCCAGGTGGTCGGCGGGCGATCGCGCGTCAGCTTAATGCTGACTATCGACTTAATTCCTTTAAAACCGTATTTCCACGGTACGGTTAATCGAATAGGGGCGCCATTCTGCGGGGGAAGCGCTTTGCCATAAACGCCCACGGTGAGCAGAGTGAGCGGGTGCATGGCTTCATCAAGGCGTAAACCTTCAACGTAGGGGTATTTCAGCCCTCCGCCAATAAAGCGATCTTTCTGCCCCGGCATATCATCCGGTGCGTAGAGCGTTTCGAACGCCACATATTTCGCATTGCTGGTGGGTTCAACCAGTGCCAGCAGCTTATGTAAAGGAAAGCCAATCCACGGCACGACCATGGACCAGGCTTCTACACAGCGCATGCGATAAATGCGTTCCTCCAGCGGGAAGCGGGTGGTCAACGCATCGTAATCGAGGGTTAATGGCTTTGCCACTTCGCCACTAATTTTCAGCGTCCACGGATTGGTTTTTAAACTGCCCGCGTTGGCCGCCGGGTCTGCTTTATCGAGACCGAACTCATAGAAGTTGTTGTAGCCGGTGACTTTATCTTCCGGCGTTAACGGTAATGTATTTTGCCAGGCGGCAGGTTTCGTGAAATCAAGCGGTTTTCCGGCGGGTGCGGGTGGTCGGTCATTACCTTTAAACCAACTTAGCAGATCGGCCTGGGCGTTGGGAGATAGGGAAAGGGCTGTCGCACTGATGCCCAGCGCTTTCAATACCTGGCGACGTTGCAGCATAAAAACAGATTCTGCCGTTACGTCGGTTTCCGTCAGTTTTTTGGATTTCATATCATCCTCCGTCATGCGTTTTGCTAAGCATGACGGAGGCACAGGCTTATCGCGAATTTATCACGAAAAATTGCAGATTAGGCGATTTTCACCAGCGTGCGGCCCTGCACCTGATTATTAATGATGGCGTCAGCAAGCTTCGGCGCGTCGGCGAGCGTAATTTCAGTTGCAGCCTGAGCGTAGAAAGATTCCGGCAGGTCAGTGACCAGACGTTGCCAGGCCTGAGCACGACGCGCTGCTGGCGTCATAGCGGAATCAACACCTTGTAGGCGCACATTGCGCAAAATGAATGGCATCACCGTGGTGGGCAGTGCAAAACCACCTGCCAGACCACAGGCAGCAACGCAGCCACCATAGTTCATCTGCGCGAGGACTTTTGCCAGTACTTTGTCGCCAACAGTATCAATGGCGCCAGCCCACAGCTGTTTTTCCAGCGGGCGAGTTTCAGCAAATTCATCACGACCGAGGATTCGGTTGGCGCCCAGACTACGCAGATAGTCGTGCGTGCTTTCGCGACCCGATACCGCTGCAACCTGATACCCCAGCTTGTGCAGTAACGCAACGGCAGTGCTACCCACGCCGCCGCTGGCACCGGTGACAACAATCTCACCGTCTTGCGGGCGAATACCGGCATCTTCAAGCGCCATCACGCACAGCATGGCGGTAAAACCGGCAGTGCCGATGATCATCGCGTTGCGGCTACTCAGTCCATTTGGTAGCGCAACCAGCCAGTCACCTTTTACACGAGCCCGTTCGGACAGTCCGCCCCAATGGTTTTCGCCCACGCCCCAACCGGTCAGCAACACCTCCTGACCAGCGTGAAAACGGGGATCTTCACTGTGGCGAACGGTACCGGCGAAATCGATACCAGGAATCATCGGAAAATTACGGATAATTTTTCCCTTGCCGGTGATGGCCAGGGCATCTTTATAGTTCAGGCTCGACCAGTGAACATCCACCGTCACATCGCCTTCCGGTAGCTGATTTTCGTCGAGGGGTTGAACGGATGCGAGGGTTTTACCGTCCTGCTGTTCTAAGATCAAAGCCTGCATAACCTGTCCTCAATTCATATAGTGGATTGGAAAATGAATGATGAAGACTATACTCGTTAATCAAAACATGATGCCGATTCTGCGCAATAAATTGCCAGATATACCTGATTTGGTAGTATGCCCACACTATTTATGTAAATTGACGGATTTCGCGTTCATTTTTGCATTTTCGTGTCGCTTTTCCATTTTCATGCCTAATTCATAACTGTCGGAGTTAACACAAGGATGCGATTAACGACGAAATTTTCAGCTTTTGTGACTTTGCTCACAGGGTTAACGATCTTCGTGACGCTGATCGGCTGCTCGCTGAGTTTCTACAATGCGATCCAATATAAGTTCACTAGTCGTGTCCAGGCCGTCGCGACGGCGATCGACACGCACCTGGTCTCTAAAGATTTTGTCACCTTAACGCCGCAAATAGACGAGCTGATGGTGTCGGTTGATATCGTTCGCGTTGAGCTGCTGCAGGGGGAAAGCAAGGTTTATAGCCATTCCCGCACCAGCAGTTATCGCCCGGCGGGAACAAACAATCTGTACCGTGAGATCACCGTCCCTTTGCTCAAGCATCCGGGGATGTCGCTGCGCCTGGTGTATCAGGATCCGATGGGCAATTATTTCCATTCGCTGATGACCACCGCACCGCTCACGCTGTCGATTGGTTTTATTATCCTGATGTTATTTTTGTCGGTGCGCTGGCTACAGCGCCAGCTTTCCGGGCAGGAACTGTTGGAGATTCGTTCCACGCGGATCCTTAACGGTGAACGTGGGCCGAACGTGCGGGGAACCGTGTATGAATGGCCGGCGCGCACCAGCAGTGCGCTCGATATGCTGCTCACCGAAATTCAAAGCGCTCGCGAGCAGCGCAGCAGGCTGGATACGCTTATCCGATCGTATGTGGCGCAGGATACAAAAACCGGGCTCAGCAATCGTCTGTTTTTTGACAATCAACTGGCGACGCTGCTGGAAGATCAGGAGAAAGTGGGCGCCCACGGCGTGGTAATGATGGTGCGTTTGCCGGACTTTACGCTTTTGCGCGACAGTTGGGGGGGGATCTTGCGGAAGAACAAATTTCGGCGCTGGTCAATTTATTATCGACCTTTATTGCGCGTTATCCTGGGGCGCTGTTGGCGCGCTACCACCGTAGCGATTTTGCCATCCTGCTGCCGCACCGCACCTTGAAAGAGGCGGAAAGCATCGCTGGGCAGTTATTAAAAGCAGTCGATGCCCTTCCGACTAACAAAAAAATTGATCGTGCCGATATGATTCATATTGGCATTTGCGTCTGTCGCAGCGGCCAGTCCGCTGAACAGGTGATGGAGCACGCTGAAGCGGCAACCCGGAACTCGGTATTACAGGGTGGGAACAGTTGGTCAGTTTATGATGACTCGCTGCCGGAAAAAGGTCGGGGTAATGTACGCTGGCGCACGCTCATTGAGCAGATGCTCAGTCGGGGCGGTCCAAGGCTCTATCAGAAACCCGCGGTCACCCATGAAGGACGAGTACACCATCGGGAATTAATGTGCCGCATTTTTGATGGCAGTGAAGAGGTTATCTCGGCGGAATATATGCCGATGGTGCTGCAATTTGGCCTGGCGGAAGAATATGACCGTTTGCAGATTAGCCGTCTGATCTTGTTATTGGGATATTGGCCGCAGGAAAGTCTGGCGATCCAGACGACGGTTGAGTCACTTATTCGACCGCGTTTTCAGCGTTGGCTGCGTGATACCTTGATGCAGTGCGAAAAATCGCTGCGAAAACGCATAATTATTGAACTTGCTGAGGCAGATGTTTGTCAACACATCAGCCGGTTACAGCCCGTTATTCGTTTGATGGATGCGCTGGGTGTCCGCATTGCCGTGACGCAGGCGGGGTTGACGCTGGTGAGTACCAGTTGGATTAAAGAACTCAATGTCGAGCTCTTGAAGCTTCATCCCAGTCTGGTGAGAAACATTGATAAACGTACGGAGAACCAGCTGTTGGTTCAGAGCCTGGTGGAGGCCTGCTCAGGCACGCCAACGCAGGTGTATGCCACTGGCGTTCGTTCGCGTAGTGAGTGGCGTACGCTGACAGAACGTGGAGTCGCGGGTGGGCAAGGGGATTTTTTTGCCGCATCACAGCCACTTGACACAAACGTGAAAAAATATTCGCAAAGATACTCGGTTTAACCTGCCGTTTAATTTGTTTTCACGTAGAATAACGCGCGTTGTGCCTTCTGGGGGTGTGCTTGTCTGCTCGCCAGAATGTAACAGCAAACATGCAGGTGAATGACCTTTGACAGGTTGCAAACAAAAGCGAGGAGTGCTGCTGATTTTTTCAGCCCTGATGGACTCAGGCCGGTTTTGTAACAAAGGAAACGAACTGCACTAATTTTCACCGTAGCAGATGATTTTTCCGCCTTGTCGCTGCTGCGTGTGGTTGGTAAAGTAAGCGGATTTTGTTTTCCGCCCCAGCTTTCAGGATTATCCCTTAGTATGTTGAAAAAATTTCGTGGCATGTTTTCCAATGACCTGTCCATTGACCTGGGTACCGCGAATACCCTTATTTATGTAAAAGGACAAGGCATCGTATTGAATGAGCCTTCTGTTGTGGCCATTCGACAGGATCGTGCCGGTTCGCCGAAAAGCGTGGCAGCAGTAGGTCATGATGCGAAGCAGATGCTGGGTCGTACGCCGGGCAACATTGCTGCAATTCGCCCAATGAAAGACGGCGTTATCGCTGACTTCTTCGTGACTGAAAAAATGCTTCAGCACTTTATCAAACAAGTGCACAGCAACAGCTTTATGCGCCCAAGCCCGCGCGTGCTGGTGTGTGTTCCGGTTGGCGCAACTCAGGTTGAACGTCGTGCCATTCGTGAGTCTGCTCAGGGTGCCGGTGCGCGTGAAGTATTCCTGATTGAAGAGCCGATGGCGGCAGCGATCGGTGCAGGTCTGCCTGTTTCCGAAGCAACCGGTTCTATGGTTGTGGATATCGGTGGTGGTACCACTGAAGTTGCCGTTATCTCCCTGAACGGCGTCGTTTACTCCTCCTCCGTACGTATCGGTGGTGACCGTTTCGATGAAGCCATCATTAATTATGTGCGTCGTAACTATGGTTCCCTGATCGGCGAAGCGACCGCTGAACGTATCAAACATGAAATCGGATCGGCTTATCCGGGCGACGAAGTGCTTGAGATCGAAGTTCGCGGCCGTAACCTGGCTGAAGGTGTTCCACGTGGCTTTACCCTGAACTCTAACGAGATTCTGGAAGCGCTGCAGGAACCGCTGACCGGTATCGTCAGCGCGGTCATGGTTGCCCTGGAACAATGTCCGCCAGAACTGGCGTCTGACATCTCCGAGCGCGGTATGGTGTTAACCGGCGGTGGTGCACTGCTGCGTAACCTTGACCGTCTGTTAATGGAAGAGACCGGTATTCCAGTCGTTGTTGCTGAAGATCCGCTGACCTGTGTGGCGCGCGGCGGCGGCAAGGCGCTGGAAATGATCGATATGCACGGCGGCGACCTGTTCAGCGAAGAGTAATCGGATACCGGCAGGGTTAACATCCGATTGCCCTGCCGAATCTGATACGAGAATACGCAAACTTATGAAGCCAATTTTTAGCCGTGGCCCGTCGCTACAGATTCGCCTTATTCTGGCGGTGCTGGTGGCGCTCGGCGTTATTATTGCCGACAGCCGCCTGGGTATGTTTAGTCAAATCCGAACATACATGGATACCGCCGTCAGTCCTTTCTACTTTATTTCTAATGGTCCCCGTGAATTACTCGATGGCGTGTCGCAAACGCTGGCCTCGCGTGACCAACTTGAACTTGAAAACCGGGCGCTGCGTCAGGAACTGCTGCTGAAAAACAGTGAACTGCTGATGCTGGGGCAATATAAACAGGAGAACGCGCGCTTGCGCGAGCTGCTGGGATCGCCGCTGCGCCAGGATGAACAAAAGATGGTGACTCAGGTCATCTCAACGGTTAATGACCCTTACAGCGATCAGGTAGTTATCGACAAGGGTAGCGTGAACGGTGTCTATGAAGGGCAGCCGGTCATCAGCGACAAAGGCGTTGTGGGCCAGGTTGTTGCCGTGGCGAAACTGACCAGTCGCGTGCTGCTGATTTGTGATGCCACCCATGCGCTGCCAATCCAGGTATTGCGTAACGATATCCGCGTGATTGCTGCCGGTAACGGTTGTACGGACGATCTGCAGCTCGAGCATCTGCCGGCCAATACCGACATTCGCGTTGGCGACGTGCTGGTAACCTCCGGTCTGGGCGGCCGCTTCCCTGAAGGCTATCCGGTTGCCGTGGTCTCTTCCGTTAAACTGGACACTCAGCGTGCTTACACCGTGATTCAGGCGCGTCCGACGGCAGGGTTACAGCGTCTGCGTTACCTGCTGCTGTTGTGGGGGGCGGATCGTAATGGCGCCAATCCGATGACGCCGGAAGAAGTGCATCGCGTAGCCAATGAGCGTCTGATGCAAATGATGCCGCAGGTTCTGCCTGCACCGGACGCGATGGGCCCGCCTGCGCCCGTTCCTGCACCAGCGACTGGCGTGACGCCAACGCCTGCAACGACAACGCCGCCAGCACCTTCTCCGCGTAAGCCGGGAGGGCAGTAAGTGGCAAGCTATCGTAGTCAGGGGCGTTGGGTTATTTGGCTCTCGTTCCTTATCGCACTTTTACTGCAAGTCATGCCCTGGCCGGACGACATTCTTGTTTACCGGCCAAACTGGGTGCTGCTCATCTTGTTGTATTGGATCCTGGCACTGCCGCATCGCGTAAATGTGGGCACAGGATTTGTGGTGGGTGCCATACTGGATCTCATTAGCGGCTCCACACTTGGCGTGCGGGCTTTGTCGATGAGTATCATTGCCTACCTGGTTGCGCTGAAATTCCAGCTATTCCGTAACCTGGCGCTCTGGCAACAGGCGCTGGTGGTTATGTTGTTATCACTGGTCGTGGACATTATTGTTTTCTGGGCCGAGTTTTTAGTGATCAACGTCTCTTTCAGACCTGAAGTGTTCTGGAGTAGTGTAGTAAATGGTGTGCTTTGGCCATGGCTATTTTTACTGATGCGTAAAGTCCGCCAGCAGTTTGCGGTGCAATAAGGTTGATATGAATACTCTGTATCTGGCTTCAGGTTCCCCACGCCGTCAGGAATTATTGACCCAACTTGGCGTCACCTTTGAACGGCTGGTTCCAGGGATTGAGGAACAGCGTCATCCGCAAGAGAGCGCGCAGCAGTATGTTGTTCGCCTGGCGCGTGAGAAGGCTCAGGCTGGTGTTGCGCTGGCTGCGCGAGATTTACCGGTGCTGGGGGCTGATACCATTGTCATCCTGAATGGCGAAGTGCTGGAAAAACCGCACGACGCCGCGCATGCGGCCGCAATGCTGCATAAGCTGTCAGGCAAAACACATCAGGTGATGACGGCGGTGGCATTAGCCGATCGTCAGCACAGTCTGGACTGCCTGGTGGTTACGGACGTCACGTTCAGAGCACTAACAGATGAGGACATCGCGGGCTATGTTGCCAGCGGTGAACCGATGGATAAAGCAGGTGCATACGGTATTCAAGGGTTGGGTGGTTGTTTTGTCAGGAAGATAAATGGCAGCTATCACGCCGTGGTCGGCTTACCGCTGGTAGAAACGTATGAGTTGCTGAGCAATTTTAACGCACTGCGTGAAAAAAGGGATAAACATGACGGCTGAATTGTTGGTAAACGTAACGCCCTCGGAAACACGCGTGGCGTACATTGATGGCGGTATTCTGCAGGAAATTCATATTGAACGTGAGGCGCGACGCGGAATCGTAGGCAATATCTACAAAGGTCGTGTAAGTCGTGTACTTCCGGGTATGCAGGCGGCTTTTGTAGATATTGGGCTGGATAAAGCCGCTTTTCTTCACGCTTCAGACATCATGCCGCACACCGAATGCGTGGCGGGTGAAGAACAGAAGCAGTTCACCGTGCGCGACATTTCCGAACTGGTTCGTCAGGGCCAGGACCTGATGGTACAGGTGGTCAAAGATCCGCTGGGCACCAAGGGCGCTCGCCTGACGACAGACATCACGCTGCCTTCCCGTTACCTGGTCTTTATGCCTGGTGCTTCGCACGTTGGGGTTTCCCAGCGTATCGAAAGCGAAACCGAGCGTGAACGCCTGAAAAAAGTGGTGGCGGATTACTGCGATGAGCAGGGTGGATTTATTATTCGCACGGCTGCAGAAGGCGTGTGCGAGGACGATCTGGCCTCAGATGCGGCGTATCTCAAGCGTGTCTGGACCAAAGTCATGGAGCGCAAAAAGCGCCCGCAAACCCGTTACCAGATGTACGGCGAGCTGGCGCTGGCGCAGCGCGTGTTGCGTGATTTTGCTGATGCTCAGCTCGACAGGATCCGGGTGGACTCCCGTCTGACCTACGAAGCGTTACTGGAGTTTACAGCAGAATACATCCCTGAGATGACCAGCAAGCTGGAACATTACAGTGGACGACAGCCCATTTTCGATCTCTTTGATGTGGAAAATGAAATTCAGCGTGCGCTGGAACGCAAGGTTGAGCTGAAATCCGGTGGCTATTTGATTATCGATCAAACCGAAGCCATGACCACCGTGGATATCAATACCGGTGCGTTCGTTGGGCATCGTAATCTCGATGACACCATCTTTAATACCAATATTGAAGCTACGCAGGCGATTGCGCGTCAGCTGCGTCTGCGTAACCTGGGCGGCATTATCATTATCGATTTTATCGACATGAGTAATGAGGATCACCGCCGCCGGGTGCTGCACTCTCTGGAGCAGGCGCTGAGTAAAGATCGCGTTAAAACCAGCATTAACGGCTTTTCACAGCTGGGGCTGGTGGAGATGACGCGTAAGCGCACGCGTGAAAGCGTCGAGCATGTGCTATGCAACGAGTGCCCGACCTGCCACGGACGCGGTACGGTCAAAACGGTCGAAACCGTATGCTATGAAATTATGCGGGAGATCGTGCGTGTCCATCATGCTTACGACTCCGATCGTTTCCTGGTCTATGCTTCTCCGGCCGTGGCGGAAGCCCTGAAAGGTGAAGAGTCACACGCGCTGGCGGAAGTGGAAATTTTTGTCGGTAAGCAGGTTAAAGTACAAATCGAACCGCTCTATAACCAGGAGCAGTTCGACGTCGTTATGATGTAGTTAACCACCTGATGGCGATACCTTGTAGGCCGGATAAGGCGTTCACGCCGCCATCCGGCAAAACGATTTTGTGAGTCACATTTTTTGGCAGACAAGGAGAGATGCGTGAGGCGATTGCCGGGGATTTTACTGCTCACTGGAGCCGGGCTCGTCGTCATCGCAGCGCTACTGGTCAGTGGCCTGCGCCTTGCGTTGCCGCATCTCGATAGCTGGCGGCCTGCGATCCTCAGTAAAATTGAGTCGGCCACCGGTATGACCGTTTCTGCCAGCCAGCTCTCCGCCAACTGGCAGAATTTTGGCCCCACCCTTGAAGCCCGCGATATCCACACTCAGCTTAGCGACGGCGGCGAATTCTCGGTCAAACGCGTCACGCTGGCGCTGGATGTCTGGCAAAGCTTGCTGCACATGCGCTGGCAGTTTCGCGACCTCACCTTCTGGCAACTGCATTTACGCACTAATACGCCTATCCAGCGCAGCAACAATGACGATGGAGTCGAACCCGGCCGCGTTAGCGATCTGTTTTTACGCCAGTTCGATCACTTCGATCTCCGCGACAGCCAAATCAGTTTCTTGACCCTCTCTGGTCAGCGTGCAGAACTGGCGATCCCGCAGCTTACCTGGCTGAACGGAAAAAACAGACACCGCGCCGAAGGCCAGGTCAGCCTCTCCAGCCTGACCGGGCAGCACGGTATCATGCAGGTACGGATGGATCTGCGTGATGACGAAGGGCTGCTGAACAATGGCCGGGTCTGGCTACAGGCCGATGACATCGACGTCAAACCGTGGCTGGGGAAATGGATGCAGGATAACGTCGCACTGCAAACGGCACGCTTTAGCCTGGAAGGGTGGATGACGCTCAGCAAAGGCGAAATTTCCAGTGGCGATGTCTGGCTGAAGAAAGGCGGGGCAAGCTGGAAAGGTGACAACAACACGCACACGCTGTCCGTTGATAACCTGACCGCGCATATTAGCCGCGAGCAGCCCGGCTGGGTGTTCGCGATCCCGGATACGCGCATTACGATGGATAACAAGCCCTGGCCGAGTGGTGCGCTCACCCTGGCCTGGATCCCCGAGCAGAAAGTGGGGGGCGAGAATAACAAACGCAGCGATGAGCTGCGCATTCGAGCCAGTAACCTCGAGCTGGCTGGCCTGGAAGGGTTGCGCCCCATGGCGGCAAAGCTCTCTTCGGCGTTAGGTGACATCTGGCGGGCCACGCAGCCGAGCGGCAAGATAGATACGCTGGCGCTGGATATCCCATTACAGGCGACAGAAAAAACGCGCTTCCAGTCCTCGTGGACCGATCTGGCCTGGAAGCAGTGGAAGCTGTTACCGGGCGCCGAGCATTTCTCCGGTACGCTTGCCGGTAGCGTAGAAAATGGTGCGCTCATCGTTTCGATGAAGCAGGCGAAAATGCCGTATGAAACCGTCTTCCGCGCGCCGCTGGAAATCGAAGACGGGGTGGCGACGCTAAGCTGGTTGAAGAATGACAAAGGTTTTCAGCTGGATGGGCGAAATATTGATGTTAAAGCGAAAGCCGTCCATGCGCGCGGCGGCTTTCGCTATCTGCAGCCGACAGGTGATGAGCCGTGGCTGGGCATTCTGGCGGGTATCAGCACCGACGACGGTTCTCAGGCCTGGCGTTATTTCCCGGAAAACCTGATGGGTAAAGACCTGGTCGACTACCTGAGCGGTGCGATTCAGGGCGGTGAGGCGGATAACGCCACGTTGGTGTACGGCGGCAACCCGCGTCTTTTCCCGTATCCACATAACGAAGGTCAGTTTCAGGTACTGGTGCCGCTGCGCAATGCTAAGTTTGCTTTCCAGCCTGACTGGCCAGCGCTTACCAATCTCAACATTGAGCTGAACTTCATGAATAACGGTCTGTGGATGAAGACCGACGGCGTCAATTTAGGTGGGGTGAGAGCCAGCAACCTGACAGCTGATATTCCCGACTACGCGAAAGAAAAGCTGCTGATTGATGCCGACATTAATGGTCCGGGCAAGGCAGTTGGACCGTATTTTGATGAGACGCCGTTGAAGGATTCACTGGGCGCCACGCTGGAGCAGCTCCAGATTGACGGCGATGTGAATGCTCGCTTACATCTGGATATCCCCTTTGATGGCTCGCTGGTGACGGCCAAAGGTGATGTTAACCTGCGTAATAACAGCCTGTTTATTAAGCCACTCGACAGTACATTAAAGAACCTGAACGGCAAATTTAGCTTTATCAACGGCTCACTTCAAAGCGAGCCGATGACGGCCAACTGGTTTAATCAGCCGCTGAACGTCGACTTTTCCACCACCGAGGGTGCTAAAGCCTATCAGGTTGCGGTAAACCTGAACGGGGACTGGCAGCCAACCCGCATGGGTATCCTGCCAACGCAGGTGAACGAGGCCTTAGGCGGCAGCGTAGCGTGGAATGGCAAAGTGGGTATCGATCTTCCGTACCATGCCGGGGCGACCTACAGCATTGAGCTTAAAGGTGACCTGAAGAATGTAAGCAGTCACTTACCTGCGCCGCTGAATAAAGCGGCCGGCGAGTCTCTGCCATTAAACGTGAAGGCCGACGGCAACCTGCGCAGCTTCGATTTGACGGGCAACGCGGGGCCTAAAAATCACTTTAACAGCCACTGGCTGTTGAATCAGAAACTGACCCTTGATCGTGCTATCTGGGCTTCTGAAAGCCGCACTGTGCCTGACCTGCCCGAGCAGCAAGGTATTGAGCTCAATTTGCCGCCAATGGATGGTGCGCAATGGTTGGCACTGTTTAACAAAGGCGCGGCGGACAGCGTGGGCACCAATGCGGACTTCCCGCAGCGTATAACCGTGCGCACGCCGTCGCTATCGTTGGGCGGTCAGCAGTGGAATAATCTCAGTATTGTATCTGAGCCTTCACTGAACGGCAGTAAAGTGCAGGCGCAGGGGCGTGAGATCAACGCGACGTTGGCGATGCGCAATAACGCACCGTGGCTGGCAAACGTGAAGTATCTCTATTACAACCCGAGCGCCGCGAAACCCGCACCGAACGCCACTCCGGCCTCACCGTTTTCCGCGATCAATAACGTCAGCTTCCGTGGCTGGCCTGACGTTCAACTGCGCTGCGAAGAGTGCTGGATGTGGGGGCAGAAATACGGGCGCATTGATGCTGACGTCGCGATTAAGGGTGATACGTTGACCCTGGATAACGGACTGCTGGATACGGGCTTTGCCAGACTGACCCTCGACGGTGAATGGGTTAACGTGCCGGGTAATGTGCGTACGTCGCTTAAAGGAAAACTGAACGGTAATAAAATTGATTCAGCGGCCGGTTTCTTTGGTGTATCGACCCCGATCCGCAACTCCTCATTCAACGTCGAGTACGATTTGCACTGGCGTAACCCGCCCTGGGATCCGGATGAAGCGTCGCTGAATGGTATTTTGCGGACCCGTCTGGGCAAAGGTGAGATTACTGAACTCAGCACCGGGCATGCGGGGCAGTTGCTGCGCCTACTGAGCTTTGATGCGTTGCTGCGTAAACTGCGTTTCGATTTTAGCGATACGTTTAACGAAGGCTTTTATTTTGACTCCATTCGCAGTACGGCGTGGATAAAAGATGGCGTGATGCATACCGACGATACGCTGGTGGATGGTCTGGAAGCCGATATCGCCATGAAAGGCTCGGTCAATCTGGTGCGCCGTGAGCTGAATATGGAAGCCGTGGTCGCGCCGGAAATTTCTGCCACCGTGGGGGTTGCCGCCGCATTTGCCGTTAACCCGATTGTCGGCGCGGCGGTGTTTGCCGCCAGTAAAGTCCTGGGGCCGCTGTGGAGCAAAGTCTCGATTCTGCGCTATCGCATCACTGGTCCGGTCGATAAACCGCAGATTAACGAAGTTCTGCGCCAGCCGCGTAAAGAAAGCCAGCAATGATTTGACGGGGGCGAGTAATTGCCCCAATCTCAGTAAATATGATCTTCTTACCGCTGTTTTACGGCGGCAACTAATGAGTAGCAAAACGATGAGTCTGAACCTGGTAAGTGAACAATTGCTAGCGGCGAATGGCCTGAAACATCAGGACCTGTTTGCCATTCTGGGCCAACTGGCCGAACGCCGTCTTGATTACGGCGATCTCTATTTTCAGTCGAGCTATCACGAATCCTGGGTTTTAGAAGACCGCATCATTAAAGATGGTTCTTACAATATCGATCAGGGCGTTGGTGTGCGTGCCATCAGCGGCGAAAAAACCGGGTTTGCCTATGCGGACCAGATAAGTCTGCTGGCGCTGGAGCAAAGTGCTCTTGCTGCCCGTACTATTGTGCGCGACAACGGTGATGGCAAAGTGAAAACGCTGGGTGCAGTAGAGCATCAGGCGCTTTATACCTCACTTGATCCGTTGCAGAGCATGAGCCGTGAAGAGAAGTTGGATATTCTGCGTCGCGTTGATAAGGTCGCGCGTGCCGCCGACAAACGTGTGCAGGAAGTGACCGCTAGCTTGACCGGCGTTTATGAGCTGATTCTGGTTGCGGCGACTGACGGTACGTTGGCGGCTGATGTTCGTCCTCTGGTGCGCCTGTCCGTTAGCGTGCAGGTTGAAGATGACGGTAAGCGTGAACGTGGCGCTAGCGGCGGTGGTGGTCGTTTTGGCTATGACTATTTCCTCGCCTCCCTTGACGGCGAAGTCCGTGCCGATGCATGGGCGAAAGAAGCCGTGCGCATGGCGCTGGTGAATCTCTCCGCGGTAGCCGCGCCAGCAGGCGCACTGCCGGTCGTGCTGGGTGCAGGCTGGCCGGGCGTGCTGCTGCACGAAGCGGTCGGTCATGGCCTTGAAGGTGACTTCAATCGTCGTGGGACATCAGTCTTTAGCGGCCACATGGGTGAGCTGGTGGCATCTGAGCTGTGCACCATCGTGGATGATGGCACGATGGCGGATCGCCGTGGTTCAGTGGCTATTGATGATGAAGGTACGCCAGGCCAGTACAATGTCCTGATTGAAAACGGTATTCTGAAAGGCTATATGCAGGACAAGCTGAACGCGCGTCTGATGGGTGTAGCGCCGACCGGTAACGGACGTCGTGAATCTTACGCTCATTTGCCAATGCCGCGCATGACCAATACCTATATGCTGCCGGGTAAATCTACGCCGCAGGAAATTATTGAGTCCGTTGAATACGGTATTTATGCTCCGAACTTCGGCGGCGGTCAGGTGGACATCACGTCCGGGAAGTTTGTGTTCTCAACGTCTGAAGCGTATCTGATTGAAAACGGTAAAGTGACCAAGCCGGTGAAAGGTGCGACGCTGATCGGCTCCGGCATTGAAGCGATGCAGCAGGTTTCGATGGTGGGTAATGACCTGAAACTGGATAACGGCGTCGGCGTTTGCGGTAAAGAAGGGCAGAGTCTGCCTGTGGGCGTGGGTCAGCCGACGTTGAAGGTAGATAGCCTTACCGTAGGCGGTACCGCGTAACTGTACATGCCGGATGGCAACGCTTCGCGTTTTATCCGGCCTACATATCTGCACCGACCGTAGGCCCGGTAAGCGAAGCGCCACCGGGCATTTTTATTTATCTTTACCCCAGCCGTACATCCCCTGAAACAACTGCGCCACATCGACAAAATAATCTGTGAGAGAGTTAATCACGACCTGCACCTTGAGCGGCAGCTTGTCTTTTTCGGTATACAGCGCGTAAACCGGACGCGGATCTGACTGGTAGCGGGGCAGCAGGATCTCCAATTCACCACGATTGATCTCATTGATCACCCACATAAGTGGGACATAGGCAATCCCCGCGCCTGCGGCCAGCCAACGCACCAGCGTCATGGGATCGTTGGTTACGAAGCGTCCCTGCGGGATCAGTCGGGTTGAAATCCCTTCCGGGGCAATAAGCTCAAATTCATTATCTGGACGCACGCTGTATTCCAGCCATGAATGGTTGCTGAGATCGGCGGGCTTTTCCGGGATGCCAAACTGGGCGAGATAGCTTTTAGCGGCACAGACCACCATTGGCATCGTCCCCAGACGACGTGAAAAAAGACTGGAGTCCTGGAGAGCGCCCACACGGATAACCACGTCCAGACCGTCAGCAATTAAGTCCGGGGCCGGGATGCCGGTGACCAGATTGACCGCCAGTCCAGGGTACTCTTTCAGCATTTTCGCGGTCAGTCCGGCGAGGACATTTTGTGCCATGGTTGAAGAACAGCCGATCCGCAGTGTACCGATCGGCGTGTTGTTAAACGCATAGAGCTGCTCATGAACGTCCTGCACTTCGTGCAGCATGCGACGGCAGCCCTGATAATAAATTTTTCCGGCCTCGGTCAGCCCAATGCTGCGTGTACTGCGGTTTAGCAGCTTAACCTGCAGTTCATCTTCCAGTTTTGATACCGTCTGGCTTATTGATGAAACGCTCATTTGCAGTTGTCTGGCAGCGGCGGTGAAGGAGCCAAACTCGACGACTTTGGCGAACACCGACATACGTTTTAATCGTTCCATTGTTCACTCTGGCTTAAAAGTGATTTAGATCACATAATATAGATAACAGCATAACAGTTACGTTAATATATTATTATTCAAATAACAGCTATGTCGCTCTCGCCTGGCTCATCCTTGCCCTTCTCTGCGGTGACATACGCTCAATAAACGATCGCCTGCACTCTCTTAAGCTACCAAGGTCAACATGAGTCTGTTTCCCGTTATCGTGGTGTTTGGTCTTTCCTTCCCACCGATTTTTTTCGAGTTACTTTTGTCACTGGCGATTTTCTGGCTGGTGCGCCGGGTGCTGGTTCCAACTGGCATCTATGATTTTGTCTGGCATCCGGCCCTGTTTAACACCGCGCTGTATTGCTGTCTGTTCTATCTAATAACGCGCCTGTTCGTTTGAGGTTGAAGTGAAAACACTAACAAGAAAACTCTCCCGTACGGCCATGACTCTCGTACTGGTCATTCTGGCTTTTATCGCTATTTTCCGCGCATGGGTCTATTACACCGAGTCGCCGTGGACGCGTGATGCGCGTTTTAGTGCTGAGGTTGTTGCTATCGCTCCGGACGTCGCGGGCCTGATTACTCACGTTAACGTGCATGATAACCAGCTGGTGAAAAAGGATCAGGTCCTGTTCACCATCGACCAACCGCGCTATAAAAAAGCCCTCGAACAAGCCGAAGCGGACGTCGCCTATTATCAGGTCCTGGCGCAGGAAAAACGCCAGGAAGCGGGGCGTCGTAACCGTCTTGGCGTTCAGGCCATGTCCCGCGAAGAGATTGACCAGTCGAATAACGTGCTGCAAACCGTATTACATCAGCTGGCGAAGGCGCAGGCGACCCGCGATCTGGCAAAACTCGATCTTGAACGTACGGTTATCCGTGCGCCAGCCGACGGCTGGGTGACGAACCTTAACGTCTATTCCGGTGAGTTTATTACCCGTGGTTCGACGGCGGTGGCGCTGGTCAAACAGCACTCTTTCTACGTGCTGGCGTATATGGAAGAGACCAAGCTGGAAGGTGTGCGTCCGGGTTACCGCGCTGAAATTACGCCGCTTGGCAGCAACAAGGTTTTGAAAGGTACCGTTGATAGCGTGGCGGCGGGCGTGACGAATGCCAGCAGTACGCAGGATGCGAAAGGCATGGCGACCATTGATTCCAACCTTGAATGGGTGCGACTGGCTCAGCGAGTGCCAGTGCGCGTCCGTCTTGATGACCAGCAGGGAACGCTGTGGCCAGCCGGGACCACGGCGACTGTGGTCATTACCGGGAAGCAGGATCGCGATGCCAGCCAGGAGTCCTTCTTCCGTAAAATGGCGCACCGTCTGCGCGAGTTTGGTTAATTGCGATGGGCATTTTCTCCATTGCCAATCAGCATATCCGCTTTGCGTTAAAACTGGCATGCGCCATTGTGCTGGCGCTGTTCGTTGGCTTTCATTTTCAGCTTGAGACCCCGCGCTGGGCGGTGCTGACTGCAGCGATTGTGGCAGCAGGCCCCGCTTTTGCGGCGGGCGGAGAACCTTATTCGGGTGCGATCCGCTATCGTGGGATGCTGCGTATTATCGGGACGTTTATCGGCTGTATTGCGGCACTGGTGATTATCATCAGCATGATCCGTGCGCCGCTGCTGATGATCCTCGTGTGCTGTGTCTGGGCCGGTTTTTGTACCTGGATCTCTTCGCTGGTGAAGATCGAGAACTCCTATGCCTGGGGGCTTTCGGGTTATACGGCGCTGATTATCGTCATTACTATCCAGGCTGAGCCTCTGCTGACACCGCAATTTGCCCTCGAGCGCTGCAGCGAGATTGTGATCGGTATTGTCTGCGCAATTGTTGCTGATCTGCTCTTTTCTCCCCGCTCGGTGAAACAAGAAATTGACGTTGAACTGGACAGCCTTCTGGTGGCGCAGTATCGACTTATGCAACTGTGTATTAAGCATGGTGACAGCGAAGAAGTGGACAAAGCCTGGGGCGATTTAGTTCGTCGGACTGCGGCGCTGGAAGGCATGCGCAGTAACCTGAATATGGAGTCCTCACGCTGGGGGCGCGCCAACCGCAGGCTCAAAGCGCTGAACACGCTGTCACTGACGTTGATTACCCAATCCTGTGAAACCTATCTTATCCAGAACACGCGGCCGGAACTGATTACGGATACCTTCCGTGAACTGTTCGATACGCCGGTAGAAACCGTGCAGGATGTGCATAAACAACTGAAGCGCATGCGCCGGGTGATGGTCTGGACCGGCGAGCGCGAAACGCCGGTGACCCTTTATAGTTGGGCCAGTGCGGCAACCCGTTACTTGCTGCTGAAACGTGGGGTGGTTAGCAACACGAAAATCAGCGCTACGGAAGAAGAGATCCTGCAGGGCGAGCCGGTGGTGAAAGTGGAATCCGCCGAACGCCACCATGCGATGGTCAACTTCTGGCGCACCACGCTGTCCTGCGTGCTGGGCACCTTGTTCTGGCTGTGGACTGGCTGGACGTCAGGTAGCGGCGCAATGGTGATGATTGCGGTGGTGACCTCACTGGCGATGCGTTTACCCAACCCGCGGATGGTGGCAATCGACTTTATTTACGGCACGCTGGCGGCGTTACCGCTGGGTGCGCTCTACTTTCTGGTTATCATCCCCAATACGCAGCAAAGTATGTTGTTACTGTGCCTGAGCCTGGCAGTGCTGGGGTTCTTTCTGGGCATCGAGGTTCAGAAGCGACGTCTGGGCTCAATGGGCGCGCTGGCCAGTACCATTAACATCATCGTGCTGGATAACCCGATGACCTTCCACTTTAGTCAGTTCCTCGACAGTGCGCTTGGGCAGATTGTCGGATGCGTGTTGGCGTTTCTGGTGATCTTACTGGTGCGTGATAACTCGCGTGACAGAACTGGTCGCGTGCTGCTTAATCAGTTCGTGTCGGCGGCGGTTTCAGCGATGACCACCAATGTGGTTCGCCGCAAAGAAAACCATCTCCCGGCGCTTTACCAGCAGCTCTTTTTGCTGATGAACAAATTCCCCGGTGACCTGGCGAAGTTTCGTCTGGCGCTGACGATGATCATCGCACACCAGCGTCTGCGCGATGCACCAGTACCGGTAAACGAGGATTTATCCGCCTTTCACCGTCAGCTGCGACGTACTGCCGATCACATCATATCCGCAGGGAACGACGACAAACGCCGACGCTACTTTAGCCAATTGCTGGAGGAGCTGGATGTCTATCAGGAGAAGTTAACCCTCTGGCAAGCGCCGCCTCAGGTGACGGAACCGGTCAAACGACTCACCGGCATGCTCCACAAGTATCAGCATGCCTTGACCAGCAGTTGAAAGTGAGAAACCGGCGCTAAAAACGTCGGTTTTTTTATGGCTATACTTACCTGATGTGCGGGAATCCCTGCATAGAGAGAGCCTGTAGAGCGACTGGCGTTGGGATGGTAGCTATAGATGAACATCTATACATTTGATTTTGACGAGATTGAAGAACAGGGTGATTTCTACCGCGAGTTTACGCGGGCATTCGGCCTTGATCGGGAAAAGGTAAGCGATCTCGATTCGCTGTGGGAGGTGGTGATGGGCGACGTTCTACCTCTGCCGCTGGAGATTGAGTTTGTCCATTTACCGGACAAACAACGCCGACGCTACGGAGCGCTGATTTTGCTGTTTGATGAAGCAGAAGAAGAGCTGGAAGGGCAATTACGCTTTAACGTCCGTCATTCAATGTAAGGCATAAAAAAGCCCCCGACAGGCGGGGGCAAGTCGTCTCGGACCAGACGACGAGGGTTTATTTGTACAGTTCAGCGGTTGCGTGCCAATGCGCGCCTTCACGCAGTTCGGTCACGCGGTAGCTGCTGGCGCCTGCTTTTTCAGCTTTGGCGACGATTTCCTGACGCATATCCATCGGTGAGCTGCCAATCTGAGAAACAGAGATGGTACCCATGGATTGCAAATTCTGTGCTTCTTGTGTGTTCACCTGATTAACCGCCGCACTGGCGCCAAAAGAGAGAACGGAAAGAAGGCTTAAGGTTGCAACAGTCGTTTTGATTTTCATGATATTTACCTCGTCGAATTCTTTTATTGGGGTCTTCGTTTCGTGACCCTCATCACAAAATCAAGTATACACTAATCACTCGATAAATTAATACCACGCTAATGGTTTCTGCTGTAATTAAGTGTTAAGAAATGTGGTTTTAATAACTTATTGGAATTAAAAACACATAATTGAACTCATTATTTTAATAAAATACAGTAAATTCATGGTGATAGTTAACTTCGCAATTTGTGCGTTTATAATTCGAAGTATTCACTGTGTGAATGTTTTTGGATGGTGAAACGCACTATTTGTTAAATGGCAGGCAGAGGAAAAGAGTGGTCAGGAGTCAGAAAGAAAGATTTTTCCCCGCCACGTGATGCGACGGGGAGGGGATCACAGTTCTTGTTCGAACAGTTCCAGAATAGCTTCGTACAGATCTTTTACCGAGAACCCCATCGCCGGAGTGGTGAAGATAGTATCGTCGCCCGCAATAGTGCCGAGGATACCTTCTGCTTTACCCAGTGAATCCAGCATACGTGCGATCAACTGTGCGGCGCCTGGGCTGGTATGAATGACCACCACGGCATCGTTGTAATCAATGTCCAGCACCAGATTTTTCAGTGGGCTGGAGGTTGTCGGTACCCCCAACTCTGCCGGAAGGCAGTACACCATTTCCATTTTGGCATTGCGGGTACGCACGGCGCCAAACTTGGTCAGCATGCGTGAAACCTTGGACTGGTTGATATTATCAAAGCCCTGATCCTGCAATGCGAGGACGATTTCGCCCTGAGAGCTGAATTTCTCTTCCTTGAGAAGCGCTTTAAACGCCTTTACTAATTCTTCTTGTTTTGCCGAGCTTCGCATAAGTCACCCGTAATATGGCGGTAGAAACAACATTATTGTGCATACAGATGAATTTTTATGCAAACGGTCTGCCTCATTCAAGGCTGAAATAATGTTATGAAAGAGCGGAATTTTATCAAATTTCGTTATCAAGAAACATGCCTATGTCACGGCATGCAAATAAGCTTAAAAGTAAATCAATTGTTATCAAATTGATGTTGTTTTGGGAGGGCAGTTAGGTATATTGTCAGCACCTGTTGGAAAGTTGCTCTACTGTGCGAGTCGTATTGAATTACGTAACTTAGCTTTTAATTTACGTAAGTTAAATGCATAAAAGCCAAATTTGCGTAACTACGCATTCTTGACGCGTGGTTGTTGTGTTCATCGGATTTGTGAATTATGGTCGCCGCCGCGGAGCAACAGACACTTTGCTTATCAATATAATAAGGAGTTTAGGATGAAAGTTGCAGTCCTCGGCGCTGCTGGTGGAATCGGTCAGGCGCTAGCATTACTGTTAAAAACCCAACTGCCTTCAGGTTCAGAACTCTCCCTGTACGACATCGCTCCAGTAACGCCTGGTGTGGCCGTTGATTTGAGCCATATCCCTACTGCTGTGAAAATCAAAGGTTTCAGTGGCGAAGATGCGACCCCGGCACTGGAAGGTGCTGACGTGGTACTGATCTCAGCAGGCGTCGCGCGTAAACCGGGTATGGACCGTTCCGACCTGTTTAACGTCAACGCAGGTATCGTGAAGAATCTGGTTCAGCAGGTTGCGACCACCTGCCCGAAAGCATGCATCGGTATCATCACTAACCCGGTGAACACCACCGTTGCAATCGCTGCAGAAGTGCTGAAAAAAGCAGGCGTTTACGACAAGAACAAACTGTTTGGCGTGACCACGCTGGACATCATCCGCTCCAACACCTTTGTGGCGGAACTGAAAGGCAAGCAGCCGACCGACGTTGAAGTTCCGGTTATCGGCGGACACTCTGGCGTGACTATTCTGCCACTGCTGTCACAGATCCCTGGCGTAAGCTTCACCGAGCAAGAAGCTGCTGAGCTGACCAAACGTATCCAGAATGCGGGTACTGAAGTCGTCGAGGCTAAAGCCGGTGGCGGTTCCGCAACCCTGTCTATGGGCCAGGCCGCAGCACGTTTCGGTCTGTCGCTGGTTCGCGCACTGAACGGCGAAAAAGGCGTGGTGGAATGTGCATACGTTGAAGGTGACGGCCAGTACGCTCGCTTTTTCTCTCAGCCGCTGCTGCTGGGCAAAAACGGCGTAGAAGAGCGTCAGTCTATCGGCAAGCTGAGCGCGTTTGAACAGAGCTCGCTGGAAGGCATGCTGGACACGCTGAAGAAAGATATCACCCTGGGCGAAGAGTTCGTTAAGTAACGCGACAAGAGGCCGGATGCCGGACGGCGGTGTAAATACCTTATCCGGCCTACGGTCAGCGTGTATTTGTAGGCCTGATGAGCGTAGCGCCATCAGGCATTACGTGCTAAGTCCTACGATATCGCCTAATAAAAACCGGAGCTAATTCAAATTGCTCCGGTTTTTTATGGTAAGTGGGAGGCGTGATGTTAATTGGTGGCCGGGTATTCCTGAATGGTGACCTGCAACGTTAACTGTTTATCATCACGCATCACGACGACGGAGATCACTGAGCCTGGGCGAATTTCCGCTACCTGATCCATGGTCTCCAGCGCAGAGACGGCCGGTTTATTATTGACCGAGATAATCAGATCGTTAACCTGAATGCCTGCTTGTGCCGCCGGGCCATCCGGGGAGACTTCGTTAACCACTATCCCCTGAATTTGATCCATTCCGCCGCCCTGCGCGTGCAGTGGCGCAATCTCGCGACCGCTAATCCCGATATACCCGCGAATGACGCGACCATCACGAATCAGCTTATCCATAATCTTGGTTGCTAACTGGAACGGAATAGCAAAGCCGATCCCTTCCGGCGTTTCGCCATCGTTGCTCTTATCAAACGACAGGGTGTTAATGCCCATCAGCTCACCCAGCGAGTTGACCAGCGCACCGCCGGAGTTGCCGTGGTTGATAGAGGCGTCCGTTTGCAGAAAGTTTTGCCGTCCCGTGGGGTTCAGGCCAATGCGACCGGTAGCACTGATGATCCCCTGAGTAATGGTTTGCCCGAGGTTGTACGGGTTCCCGATAGCAAGAACGACGTCGCCAATGTGCGGTATCCGTTTGTTGTTGATAGGGATTGTGGGCAGCCCACCAGAGGCGTTGATTTTCAGCACCGCCAGGTCAGTCAGGGTATCGGAGCCGACCAGCAGCGCTTCAAACACGCGTCCATCCTGCAGAGCGACGATGATTTGGTCGGCATCATTAATCACGTGTTTGTTGGTGATGATATAGCCGCGCTGATCCATGATAACGCCGGAGCCGAGCGTGCGGATCTCGAGCTGGTTGTGCGTCGTGCTGTTCATACTGCGGTTATACACGTTAACAA
>NZ_SZWV01000015.1:56039-60642 GCF_005280945.1 Citrobacter sp. wls718 | reverse complement strand
GGCGGGGGCGGCACGGCGAACCGCCGGGTTATAGCTGGCAGGCGTTTCATCAGCACTGTCAAACTGGGGTGCTGTAAGCGTATTAATTTTGCGCAGAGAGGGCATCGCGGCCAGCAGAATGGCGCCGACGATTAAACCAATCGCGACCGAACGTAAAAGCTTCACAAACATGATAGCGGCGTCATTAAAAAGGGGAACGGCAGCAGCATATCACGAGTTTACCGGACATCACACGGTGGGCTGATGTCCGGTCTACCAGCTTAACGCAGGAGCAGATAAATATTCTCGTTACCGCGTACCACCTGCAACGCGATGATCGACGGTTTCGCTTCCAGCACCTTGCGCATTTCGGCAATGGAGTTCACGCGATCGCGGTTTACACCGATGATAACGTCATCTTTGTGCAGACCGGCTTGCGCGGCTGGGCTGCTTTTTTCGACGTTATCAATCTTGATGCCTTTAGTGCCGTCTTTTAACTGACCGTCGCTAAGCGTTGCACCTTGTAATGCCGGGGCGATCATTTCCGCACTGGCGGACGACGACGTGCTGGTATCCAGTGTGACTTCCACCTCCAGCGGCTTACCGTTACGTAGCAGACCCAGTTTAACCTTGGTGCCCGGTTCGGTGGTGGCAATACGCGAACGTAACTCGGCAAAACTGTTCAGCGGCTTGCCGTTGAGGCTGGTAATGACGTCACCGGATTTCACGCCCGCCTTCGCGGAGCCAGAGTTCGGCAGCACTTCGCTAACAAACGCGCCGCGCTGTACATCCAGCTTGAACGCTTTGGCGATGTCGGCGGTCATTTCCGTCCCTTTAATACCCAACAGGCCGCGTTTGATTTCGCCAAACTGCATTAACTGCTGCGCCAGCGTGCGCGCCATGTTGCTGGGAATGGCAAAGCCAATGCCGATACTGCCGCCGCCCGGTGCCAGAATGGCGGTGTTAATACCGATCAATTCACCATTCAGATTAAGCAGCGCGCCACCGGAGTTACCCCGGTTAATGGACGCATCGGTCTGAATAAAGTTTTCCAGACCTTCCAGATTCAGGCCGCTGCGACCCAATGCCGAGACGATGCCGGAGGTTGCCGTTTGCCCCAGCCCGAACGGGTTACCGACGGCGACGGCAAAATCACCCACGCGGAGTTTGTCGGAGTCGGCGATGGCAATTTGTGTCAGGTTGCTAGGGTGCTGGATTTGCAGCAGGGCGATATCGCTCTGATCGTCGCTACCAATCAGCTTGGCGTCAAACTCGCGACCGTCGTTGAGCTGGATACTGATCTTCTGTGCCTGATTAATAACGTGGTTATTGGTTAGCACGTAGCCTTTGGCTGCGTCGATGATGACTCCTGAACCCAGGCCTTCGAACGGTTGTGACGGCTGATCGGGTAGGTCATCGCCAAAAAATTTTTTGAATTCTTCCGGGACTTTCTGCCCCTGCGCGGCGGTACCTTCGACCCTCACGCTCACGACCGCAGGTAACACTTTCTCCAGCATTGGTGCGAGGCTGGGGAGTGCGGCTTGACCGGGAACCTGGCCGGGTATCGACGCAATGGCCTGAAACGGCGCCGAGAGAGTTAACCCGACACTTAACGCTAATGCACTCAACAGCTGGGTTTGTTTTTTCATTGATCCTGCTCTCGTACCTTGAGTAAACGGAAGATGATTCAAAACAGTTTGATGTTATTGAATTTTCGGTTTGGTCACAATGCGGCTAACGACTAAATAATAGCTGGGACGGGAAGAGAAGCGGAGGGCGCAATTGCTGCGCCCAATAAATTTCTTAACGATGTGCAGTTAGTCGCGCTTTGCGCCACTACGCAGCAGGCCGGAGGCCCCTTCGGAATAGTCGCGTGGCATCTGAACCGGTGCCTGATCGTTGCCTGCTTCAGACTCTGCCAGACGGTTACGGAACGGGTTGGATTCTGGCGACATACCCGGCAGCAGGTTGCTGGAACTTTTTGCCATATGTTGGTAGATCTGACGATAGTCGTCGGCCATGTTATCCAGTAGCTCAGCGCTGCGGGCAAAGTGGCTTACCAGCTCTTCACGATACTCTTCCAGCTCAGCTTTGTTTTTTTCCAGTTCGTACTGCAATGCCTGCTGTTGGCGTAATTTACGATTACCAAAACGCATGGCTACGGCACCAATAATGATACCGACGACTAACCCAATTAGCGCATATTCCCAGGTCATGAACATCTCCCGTTGTCTTGTGTTTCCGTAGGGTGTTGGCTTTAGGCTCCATGCCTGCGCCTGATTATGCCACTATAACCGCTAATCCCGTAGAAGTGGAATCCCGACTTTATATCGCGTAGTGTAGAACGGCCTTTTTTTCGTCAACCGTGAGCGACGGCACATCGATTCTCAAGGAATAACAATAACATCATGCAAAGCTTTTCCCCGACATCGCGTTACCTGCAGGCCCTCAACGACGGCAGTCATCAACCCGACAACGTACAGCAAGAGGCAGTGAATCGACTGGATATTATTTTCCAGGAACTGACTGCCCCAGCCCGTCCTGCGTTGCAGGAAAGTGGGCTGATTGCTCGCTTTAGCAAATTTTTGGGTAAACGTGAACCGACGGAGAGCACGCCGGTGCGTGGTCTGTATATGTGGGGGGGCGTGGGGCGCGGGAAAACCTGGCTGATGGACCTTTTCTACCATAGCCTGCCGGGCACGCGTAAACAGCGTTTGCACTTTCACCGCTTTATGCTGCGCGTACATGAAGAGTTGACCGCCCTGCAAGGGCAAAGCGACCCGCTGGAAGTGATTGCCGACCGCTTTAAGGCAGAAACCGACGTGCTGTGCTTTGATGAGTTTTTTGTCTCAGATATCACCGATGCGATGCTGCTCGGTGGATTAATGAAAGCGCTGTTCGCCCGCGGCATCACGCTCGTGGCGACATCCAATATTCCGCCTGATGACCTGTACCGCAATGGTCTGCAACGTGCCCGCTTTCTTCCGGCGATTGAGGCTATTAAACAGTACTGCGACATCATGAATGTGGATGCCGGAGTTGATTACCGTCTGCGTACGTTAACCCAGGCGCATTTATGGTTATCGCCGCTGAATGATGAAACCCAACGGCAGATGGATAAGCTGTGGCTGGCGTTAGCGGGAAGCAAAAGTGAACATGCGCCGACGCTTGAGATAAATCATCGCCCGATGCAGACACTGGCCGTCGAAAACCAAACGCTGGCCGTCTCGTTTACTACCTTGTGCGTCGATGCCCGCAGTCAGCACGACTATATTGCGCTATCGCGCCTGTTTCACACCGTGTTGCTCTCTGACGTCCCAGTGATGACGCCGTTGATGGAGAGCGAAGCACGGCGCTTTATCGCGCTGGTAGATGAGTTCTACGAACGCCACGTCAAGCTGGTGGTGAGTGCGGCAGTTCCTTTATATGAGATCTACCGGGGAGAGCGCCTAAAGTTTGAATTCCAGCGCTGTTTGTCGCGTTTGCAGGAGATGCAAAGCGAAGAGTATCTCAAGCGCGAACATTTAGCCGGTTAAACCCACCGCAAATCACATAAAGGGGTCGATCTTTGACCCTGACTTCTCTATAATCTTGCGACCCCACGTTACGAGAGAGTTTTTTTCCCAAAACTTTCTATGTGCCGGCATAGGCTATTCGAAGGGGTAGGTTTGCTGGACAATGTCGTGTGAACCTCAACTGACAAAACGTTTGGGTGTTCACCAACGTGTAACTAATTTATTTGGGTAAGCTTTTAATGAAAACTTTTACAGCTAAACCAGAAACCGTAAAACGCGACTGGTATGTTGTTGACGCGACCGGTAAAACTCTGGGCCGTCTGGCTTCCGAACTGGCTCTGCGCCTGCGCGGTAAGCACAAAGCGGAATACACTCCGCACGTAGATACCGGTGATTACATCATCGTTCTGAACGCTGACAAAGTTGCGGTAACTGGCAACAAGCGTACTGACAAAATGTACTACCGTCACAGTGGCTACGTCGGTGGTCTTAAAGAAGCGACCTTTGAAGAGATGATTGCTCGCCATCCTGAGCGTGTGATTGAAATCGCGGTTAAAGGCATGCTGCCAAAAGGCCCGCTGGGTCGTGCAATGTACCGTAAACTGAAAGTTTACGCGGGCAATGAGCACAACCACGCGGCACAGCAACCGCAAGTTCTTGACATCTAATCGGGATTATAGGCAATGGCTGAAAATCAATACTACGGCACTGGTCGCCGCAAAAGTTCTGCAGCTCGCGTTTTCATCAAACCGGGCAGTGGTAAAATCGTTATCAATCAACGTTCTCTGGAACAGTACTTCGGTCGTGAAACTGCCCGCATGGTAGTTCGTCAGCCGCTGGAACTGGTCGATATGATTGGTAAACTGGACCTGTACATCACCGTTAAAGGTGGTGGTATTTCTGGTCAAGCTGGTGCGATCCGTCACGGTATCACCCGCGCACTGATGGAATATGACGAGTCACTGCGTGGCGAACTGCGTAAAGCAGGCTTCGTTACTCGTGATGCTCGTGAAGTTGAACGTAAGAAAGTCGGCCTGCGTAAAGCACGTCGTCGTCCTCAGTTCTCCAAGCGTTAATTGGTTTCTGCTTCGGCAGATTGCAATTTGCGA
>NZ_SZWV01000015.1:54620-56012 GCF_005280945.1 Citrobacter sp. wls718 | reverse complement strand
AAACCCGCCTCGGCGGGTTTTTTTATGGATTTTTACCCGCGAATAAGCACGGTAATCTGCTGATTGCCACCTCTTTTTTCCCATTTCCAGAATCGACTCACCACAAAGGTCACAAAATCTGGTAAACTATCATCCAATTTTCTGCCCAAATGTGCGGTATTGTTCATTTTTTGTTTGTATTTCGAACAGCAATGGCTTTCCGAATCTGGGTGACATCACTTCTGGCTGGCCACCTGGTGGCTGGTAGCAGTAAAATTCTTAATATACCTGGAGGTTTTCATGGCTGTCGCTGCCAACAAACGTTCGGTAATGACGCTGTTTTCTGGTCCTACTGACATCTATAGCCATCAGGTCCGCATTGTACTGGCGGAGAAAGGTGTTAGTTTCGAGATTGAGCATGTGGAGAAAGACAATCCACCTCAGGATCTGATCGACCTCAACCCGAATCAGAGCGTACCGACACTGGTGGATCGTGAGCTGACCCTATGGGAATCTCGCATCATTATGGAATACCTGGATGAGCGTTTCCCGCATCCGCCGCTGATGCCGGTTTACCCGGTTGCGCGTGGTGAAAGCCGCCTGTACATGCAGCGTATTGAAAAAGACTGGTATACGCTGATGAACGTCATCGTAAACGGTTCTGCTTCTGAAGCGGACGTCGCGCGTAAGCGACTGCGCGAAGAGCTGCTGGCAATTGCGCCAGTGTTTAGTCAGAAACCGTATTTCCTGAGCGATGAGTTCAGCCTGGTAGACTGCTACCTGGCGCCGCTGCTGTGGCGTTTACCGCAGCTGGGTATTGAATTCAGCGGTGCTGGTTCGAAAGAGCTGAAAGGGTATATGACCCGCGTATTTGAACGTGACTCTTTCCTGGCTTCTCTGACTGAGCCTGAACGTGAAATGCGTCTGGGCCGGGGTTAATCTGTATGGATTTGCCACAGCTATCACCGCGCCGTCCGTATCTGCTGCGCGCATTCTATGAGTGGTTGTTAGACAACCAGCTCACGCCGCACCTGGTGGTGGATGTGACGCTTCCGGATGTGCAGGTTCCTATGGAATATGCGCGTGACGGGCAAATTGTTCTGAATATTGCTCCACGTGCAGTGGGCAACCTGGAACTGGCAAACGACGAAGTGCGTTTTAACGCGCGCTTTGGCGGTATACCACGTCAGGTTTCCGTGCCGCTGGCTGCTGTTCTGGCTATCTATGCCCGTGAAAACGGTGCAGGTACCATGTTCGAGCCAGAAGCGGCCTACGACGAAGATGTCGCCAGCTTAAATGATGACGACAACGACACGTCCGGCTTTGAAAGCGAAACGGTCATGTCCGTCATTGATGGCGATAAGCCCGATCACGGTGATGACAACGACCCGGATGATACGCCGCCACCTCCGC
>NZ_SZWV01000015.1:18320-54587 GCF_005280945.1 Citrobacter sp. wls718 | reverse complement strand
GGGCGTCCGGCGCTACGCGTAGTGAAGTAAAATCAAACAGGCCCTTGCGGGCCTGTTTTGCTTTCTGTGCCAGCCATCAATAAAACAGCACAATCGTGGCTATCATATTCACCACAAATCCTACCGCCATTGGGATCGCCGTGCGTTTAACCACCTCAAAAGGCGATACACCCGCAATACCGGAAGTTACTACAATGACCGCAGTAATGGGTGAAACCGCGCGGGCCAGGGTAGTGGCAAAGTGCATTGGCATAATCATTACCACCGCCGGAATATGCAGCCCTGCGGCGATGTCCGGGATCAGGCTGGCGAATGACATAAACGGTGCGTTACCGGAGCCCATGACAATGGCGCAGGCGGCGATGACCACCGCCATGATGATCATCACGCCGATACCGCCAAGCCCGGAATGTTCCGCCCCCCTAATCACCGCGTCGACAGTGCCGATGGTGGTTAAGCCTTTGGCAAAGATCTCACCGGCGACGACCAGCGTAACGACGTTGGCAAACTGGGTGCCCATGCCATCAAAAAACGCCTGCACATCATCCATGGTTTCGCGCAGATTATGGGTGCGAAAGAATTCGACAAGCATGGTGACTGTCATGCTCATCAGCATCACCACCACCAGATTCAGCTCTGTTTTCATGAGTCCACTATGTGCAAGGAACAGCGAGCCTAGCATCAGGATCAGTGGCATCACCGGTAAAATGGCGTAATAGAGCGGCGGAACATCTTCCAGCACCTTTTGTTCGGTAAAGCCGATGTTTTCTGGTGCCGCTTTTTTATCAAACTGGCGCTGTACAAAAAAGTGCGCAATAGCAACAGCGATAATCACGCACGAGGCCACGGGTAACTGGTAGTGAAAGAAGTAGGTGGCGATTTTCATTCCCGCTACCTGAGCGGCAAAAATCGAGTTTGTTTCCAGAATACCCCATTCAATCGACATTGACGTGGCGATGACCGCCACAGCCGACAAACGGCTTACGCCAAGGCTGACCAGCGTCGGGAAGAGGGTGACCATCAGCAACATCCCTAACCCGGAGGCGCTGGTAATGAACTGCGCCATGATCTGACCGATCACATAGGTGGCGGCAAGCACGATATACGGTGAGCGGATAAGCTTTAGCGGACGGCTCAGCAAGCTCACCATCGCCCGACTGGCTCCCATCCTGTCCATATAGCGGGCATAGCCACCGACGGCCATAATCGACAGCCCCAAACCTGCTGCACGACTGGAGAGCATGCGCAGAATTTCGTTATAAATATCAACCAGCAGGTAGCCGCTGCTTTTTTCGGGTGCAACCAGCGCACCGTACCCCAGCCAGACGCCGCAGATCATTAGGAAGATCCCGGCAGCCGCAAGGACCACCTGGGGTTTGTAGTTTTTGAGGATCAGGTAACCCATCGTTAATAAAACGATGACAGAAAGTATGATGCCGAACATTTTTTCACTCCATGCAGGAAAGAAGATAAATCCGGTAATAGCGCTGTTATAAAAGCGGATGTTATATTTTTTTTACCGTTTTTTATGGAGTGAATATCGTGTTTTTAAAATCGAGGTTAAATTATTTTTCGTTTTAAAATAGTATGTTATGATAATTTTTCACGATCATATTCGCAGATTTCATAAATTCGATGTCATACTCAGAAATTAAAATTTATCATATTGTTTTTGAGTGAAAATATATTTGTATTTCATATGTTATCAATAAGCGGGCTAACCCGATTGACCTCCATTTCACCCCGCTTTCGATCATGTGTTACGATGAACCCGCTGTTGTTTTTCACCAATGACTTAGCTGAATGGACCCTATGAACGCATTTGATTCGCAAGCTGAAGACTCTCCATCCACCATTGGCCGTAGTTTACGTAACCGCCCGCTGGCGCGTAAAAAGCTGTCTGAAATGGTTGAAGAAGAACTGGAACAGATGATTCGTCGTCGGGAGTTTGGCGAGGGTGAACAGTTGCCGTCCGAGCGAGAGCTGATGGCCTTCTTTAACGTCGGTCGTCCCTCGGTACGAGAAGCCCTGGCGGCGTTAAAACGTAAAGGCCTTGTGCAAATCAACAACGGCGAACGTGCCCGCGTTTCGCGTCCATCTGCGGACACCATCATTGGTGAACTGTCGGGGATGGCGAAAGATTTTCTCTCGCATCCCGGCGGCATCGCGCACTTTGAACAGTTGCGACTGTTCTTTGAGTCAAGCCTGGTGCGTTACGCCGCAGAGCATGCAACCGACGAGCAAATTGACAGACTGGCGAAAGCGCTGGAGATTAACAGCCAGTCGCTGGATGACAACGCGCTGTTCATTCGTTCGGACGTGGATTTTCACCGTGTGCTGGCGGAGATCCCTGGTAATCCTATCTTTATGGCGATCCATGTCGCGCTGCTGGACTGGCTGATCGCCGCACGTCCGACCGTCGCTGACCGCGAATTATACGAGCACAATAGCGTAAGTTATCAACAGCATATTGCTATTGTCGACGCCATTCGTCAGCACGATCCTGATGAAGCAGACCGCGCATTACAAGACCATCTCAACAGCGTTTCCGCCACCTGGCACGCTTTCGGTAAAAATAAAAAATTGAGGAAGTGATCGCGATCCTGATGATCGTTTAGTGAGGCAGATCGCAATATAAGCGTTCTGTATTGTATTGCTGCTTATTTGATCTGGTATAACAGGTATAAAGGTACGTAGTTAGACAACACTAATCATCGACAGAGGTAGTTATGGCAAGAGATTTAAGAGGCGTAATGCCAGCGTTGTTAACCCCATTCGACAACCAACAGCGACTGGACATTGAGAGCCTACGTCGTCTGGTACGTTTCAACATTGGGCAGGGTGTTGATGGCCTGTACGTCGGTGGCTCAACGGGTGAAGCGTTTGTCCAGAACCGGGCTGAAAGAGAGCAGGTACTGGAGATCGTGGCGGAAGAAGCGAAGGGTAAAGTCACGCTTATCGCACATGTGGGCACGGTGAGCACCGAAGAGAGCCAGCAGTTGGCGAGCGCAGCCCATCGCTACGGCTTTGATGCTGTCTCTGCCGTCACGCCGTTTTACTATCCGTTCAGTTTTGAAGAGCACTGCGATCACTACCGTGCAATTATTGATTCCTCTGATGGCTTGCCAATGGTGGTCTATAACATCCCGGCGCTGAGCGGCGTAAAACTGACGCTGGATCAGATCAACACGCTGGTCACGTTGCCGGGTGTTGGCGCGTTGAAGCAGACCTCTGGCGATCTCTATCAAATGGAGCAGATCCGTCGCGCCCATCCGGATCTGGTGCTGTACAACGGCTATGACGAAATTTTCGCGTCAGGCCTGCTGGCTGGGGCAGACGGTGGTATCGGCAGTACCTACAACATTATGGGCTGGCGCTATCAGGGAATAGTGAAAGCACTCAAAGAAGGCGACACCCAGACGGCACAAAAGCTGCAAACCGAGTGCAATAAGGTTATCGATTTACTGATTAAAGTCGGCGTGTTCCGTGGACTGAAAACGGTTCTGCACTATATGGACGTGGTTTCCGTTCCACTGTGCCGTAAGCCGTTTGCCCCTGTTGACGAAAAGTACCTGCCAGAACTGAAAGCGCTGGCTGACCAACTGCTGGCAGAAAAGGCGTAACAGCGGATTGCCGGGGGCTCTTTGCTTGCCCGGCCTACACAGGCAGACCGTAGGCCGGATGAGGCACAGTCGCCCACCAGTACAACAATGAAAATCGTCGGGAGAGTCACATGAGTACTTCTACCCAGAGCATTCCGTGGTACCGCCATCTCAACCGGGCACAATGGCGTGCGTTCTCTGCCGCCTGGCTGGGATATTTGCTGGATGGTTTTGATTTTGTCTTAATTGCCCTTGTGCTGACGGAAGTACAAGGTGAGTTCGGGTTGACGACTGTGCAGGCTGCCAGCCTGATCTCGGCCGCCTTTATTTCTCGCTGGTTTGGCGGGCTGATGCTGGGGGCGATGGGCGATCGCTACGGGCGTCGCCTGGCGATGGTCACCAGCATTATTCTGTTCTCGCTAGGGACGCTGGCCTGCGGTTTTGCACCGGGCTACACCACCATGTTTATCGCCCGCCTGGTCATCGGCATGGGGATGGCAGGTGAGTACGGTTCAAGTGCGACCTATGTGATTGAAAGCTGGCCTAAACAGTTGCGCAATAAAGCCAGTGGTTTCCTGATTTCTGGCTTCTCCGTGGGGGCCGTGATCGCCGCTCAGGTCTACAGTCTGGTGGTACCGGTGTGGGGGTGGCGCGCGCTGTTTTTCATCGGCATTGTACCGATTATCTTCGCCCTCTGGCTGCGTAAAAATATTCCGGAAGCCGAAGACTGGAAGGAAAAACACGAAGGCAAAGCGCCGGTGCGCACGATGGTGGATACCCTCTATCGGGGTGAACATCGGGTCATTAATATTCTGATGACGCTCGCCGCCGCAACCGCGCTGTGGTTCTGTTTTGCCGGTAACCTGCAAAACGCGGCTATCGTGGCTGCCCTCGGGCTGGTCTGCGCGTTTATCTTCATTAGCTTTATGGTGCAAAGCAGCGGTAAACGCTGGCCGACGGGCGTAATGCTGATGGTAGTGGTGCTGTTCGCCTTCCTCTACTCGTGGCCAATTCAGGCGCTGCTGCCGACCTACCTGAAAACTGAATTGATGTATGACCCGTCGACGGTCGCCAGGGTGCTGTTCTTCAGCGGCTTTGGGGCGGCGGTAGGCTGTTGTGTCGGTGGTTTTCTGGGTGATTGGCTGGGTACGCGCAAAGCCTATGTCTACAGCCTGCTGGCCTCACAGTTGCTGATTATTCCCGTGTTTGCGATTGGCGGTGCCAACGTCTGGGTACTGGGTCTGCTGCTGTTTTTCCAGCAAATGCTCGGGCAGGGGATCTCCGGGATCTTACCCAAACTGATCGGCGGTTATTTCGATACTGACCAACGTGCGGCGGGTCTGGGCTTTACCTACAACGTGGGTGCGCTGGGCGGGGCACTGGCGCCGATCATCGGTGCGCTGATTGCACAGCGTCTGGATCTGGGCACGGCGCTGGGATCGCTGTCGTTTAGCCTGACTTTCGTGGTGATCCTGCTGATTGGCCTTGATATGCCGTCCCGCGTGCAGCGCTGGCTGCGCCCGGAAGCGCTGCGTACCCATGATGCCATTGATGGTAAACCGTTTAGCGGAGCCGTGCCGTTTGGCAGCGATAAAAGCGCGCTGGTGAAATCAAAAAGTTAATCCGATTGCCCGGTCCTGCACCGGGCTATTTTGGTAAGGGAATAAGTATGTCGTTACTTGAGCTACTGACGCTGAAAAAGGTCGTGCTATGACAACGCTGGCGATTGATATTGGCGGCACCAAACTGGCCGCTGCACGGGTAGACCGCGATTTACAGATCCGCGAACGCCGTGAACTGCCGACACCTGCCAGCAAAACGCCGGATGCCCTGCGGGCCGCGTTACAGACGCTCATTGAGCCACTGCAGGCGCAAGCAGAGCGCGTTGCCATTGCCTCCACCGGTATTATCCGCGAGGGCACACTACTGGCGATTAATCCGCTCAATCTTGGCGGGCTGATGCACTTTCCGCTGGTACAAACCTTAAGAGAGTTGACCGGCTTGCCGACCATGGCGGTCAATGATGCGCAGGCGGCGGCCTGGGCGGAATACCACGTAATGGCTGACGAGATAAGCGACATGGTATTTATCACCGTGTCGACCGGTGTGGGCGGCGGCGTGGTCAGCAACGGCAAGTTACTCACCGGGGCTGGTGGTCTGGCGGGGCATTTAGGGCATACGTTGGCAGATCCTAATGGACCAGTCTGCGGCTGCGGTCGTACCGGCTGCGTGGAAGCTATTGCATCTGGTCGCGGAATTGCCGCTGCCGCACAGGGCGACCTTGTCGGTTGCGATGCCAGAACGGTGTTTACGCGTGCGGTGCAAGGGCATGAACAGGCCACGCGGTTGATTGCACATTCTGCACAGGTGCTGGCGCGACTGATTGCCGATGTCAAAGTGTCTACCGACTGCCAGTGCGTAGTTGTGGGTGGCAGCGTTGGGCTGGCGCAAGGATATCTGACGCAGGTCCGCACGCTGCTGGCGCAGGAACCCTCGGTGTATCACGTCCCACTGCGCACCGCACATTACCGACATGACGCCGGGTTGCTGGGCGCAGCATTGTTAGCACAAGGAGAGTTATCATGATATTAGGCGAGTTACAGTCGCTATCCGCCGCGGGATTACCCCCTGTTCTGCTTGATGCGCTGACCCTTGCGCTGGCGGCAGACGTGCAGAATAACGCGCCGGGACACTATGTACTGAAAGGCGACGATCTGTTTATGAACGTGATGCAGTTCGCCACGCAACCGCCACAAGAAAAAAAGGCGGAGCTGCATGAATGCTATATTGATATCCAATTGCTGCTGGCAGGTGAAGAGCGTATTTTTTTCGGTTTGGCAGGTTCCGCACGTCAGTGCGAAGACGTGCATGTTGAAGAGGATTATCAACTGTGCAGCGAGATTGCCGATGAACAGGTTGTCACCCTGAAACCGGGGATGTTCGCGGTGTTTATGCCTGGCGAGCCACATAAACCGGGCTGCGTGGTGAGTGCACCTGGAGAAATTAAGAAGGTGGTGGTGAAGGTCCGAGCCAGCTTGCTACACGCCTGATAGGAATGCGCCAACATGGTAATTGCCGCAGCTGCGTGTCTGCGGCAATTATCAAAAAGACAACCTACCGCTTAAATGTCACTATTTCCGGCTGTGACAGATGCAGTGTTGTTTGGCTCGGTACGGTCTCGGCGATGACCCGCCCGTGGCGAATGGAATAACGGGCAGGTGTTTGGCGACGAACCGCGTCAAACCCATTTTCTGCCGGTAAAATTACCAGGTTAGCGGAATTTCCAACGCTCAGGCCGTAGTCTTGCAAGTGCAGGGTTTTTGCGCTGTGAGTGGTTATCAGGTTCAGCCCATCATTAATCTGCCCGTATCCCATCAGTTGGCACACGTGTAATCCCATATGCAGCACCTGCAGCATATTCGCGGTGCCCAGCGGATACCACGGATCAAAGACATCATCATGGCCAAAGCAGACGTTGATCTCTGCCTCCAGCATCTCTTTGACGCGGGTGACACCGCGACGCTTGGGATAGGTGTCAAAACGTCCCTGCAGGTGAATGTTCACCAGAGGATTCGCAACAAAGTTAATACCTGACATTTTCAGCAGACGGAAAAGACGGGAAGCATACGCGCCGTTGTAGGAATGCATCGCTGTGGTATGGCTGGCAGTGACGCGCCCGCCCATTCCGTCGCGATGCGCCAGTGCTGCAACGGTTTCAACAAAGCGTGATTGTTCATCATCAATTTCGTCACAGTGCACATCGATAAGGCGGTCGTACTTCTGGGCCAGGGCGAAAATTTTATGCAGCGACTCCACGCCATATTCACGCGTAAATTCAAAGTGGGGAATCGCACCAATCACGTCGGCGCCCAGGCGCACCGCTTCTTCTAACAGCGCCTCACCGTTGGGGTAAGATAGAATCCCCTCTTGTGGGAATGCCACAATTTGCAGCTCCACCCACGGTGCGACCTCTTGCTTCACTTCCAGCATCGCTTTCAGTGCCGTTAGCGTGGGATCGGAAACGTCAACGTGCGTACGAACATACTGGATGCCGTTGGCCATCTGCCATTTCAGGGTTTGCATGGCACGCGTCTTCACGTCTTCGTGAGTCAGCATCGCTTTACGTTCAGCCCAGCGCTCAATACCTTCAAACAGCGTACCCGACTGATTCCAGCTTGGCTCGCCTGCCGTTTGCGTGGTGTCCAGATGGATATGCGGCTCGACGAATGGCGGGATGGCGAGTCCACCTTCAGCGTCCAGTACCTCACCTTGCGGTAAAGATGCGGCTTCCTGGGATTCAATACGGCTAAAACGCCCGTTTTCAATTGTAAGTTGCCATAACCCGTCGCGTCCCTGTAAACGTGCCTGACGAATGGTGAGGGTATTAGTCTGCATGGCTGACCTCCGTGGACTGAGCAAGACTGCGATTAAAAAGTGGATTCAGCAGGATATAGCTGACTACACCGCCGAGTACGGCGTTGACGGGCACAATACCGGGAATATAGTGGCCGGCAGCGATGCCCAGTGCAACGGACAGAATGGCTATCCAATTCACCGGCGTAAATTGTGCGTTGTTGAAATCGGCGTATCGGCGGTGGTTTAACAGATAGTCGGCAATAATCACCCCGCCAATCGGAGGGATCGCGGCCGACAGAAATGTCAGCCAGCCGACAAAGTTATTGTACAGCCACAGCGCGCACAGCGTGCCAATAATACCGTTAACCACCGACAATGTACGGCTGGAAAAACCGGTAATATTGGCAAAGCCCAGACCCGACGCATACAGCGCGTTGTCGTTGGTTGTCCAGATATTCAGGCCGAGAACGACAATCGCTGGTAGCAGGAGCCCCTGGGCAATCATCACGTCGGAGATGTCCGCCTGTCCTACAGCGGCAGCGCCAGCAGCACCGAAGATAAACATCAGGGAGTTGCCGAGGAAAAAAGCCACCATGGCAATCAGCACCGCAGCTTTGGCATTACGGCCAAAGCGAACGAAGTCGGCCGTCAAGGTACCTGCGCTGACAAACGATCCTACGACCAGCGCCAGCGCGGTTGAAAAATCCAGCGGCGTCTGTGGCACAATCGTTTTTAAATGATCTAAGCCGCCCACGTCGGATACTGCCAGCCAGACGGAGTAACTACCAAGAATAACGATAGCGGGTACGGCGATAATTGATAAAACCGTCAGCGCCGAAATGCCAAAAAAGATGGTCATGGTCATCAACAGGCCAGACACAGCAATCAGGATATTAACGTCGATTCCCGTCGCTTTGCTGACTGGGATAGCAAACATCGCCACGCCAACACCAAACCAGCCCACCTGCGTGCCGCCTAACAGCATTGAGGGAAGCCATGAACCTTTTACGCCAAATGAGTAACGCGCCAGGAGATGGGTAGAGAGTCCGGTTTTTGCGCCGATGAAACCCAGAAAGGCAGTGTAAATACCGAGGAGAAGATTACCGAAGAGAACTGCCAGGAAGAAATCATTATAGGAAAGACCGGTACCGAGTGTGCCCCCGGTCCACATACTGGCGGAAAAAAACGTTAATCCCAACATTACAAATGTCAGTGGAACTACACCTTTCCGCGCGGCCAGAGGGACGGGGCCCTGGCTATAATTGTTATCTTGCGACACAACACCTCCATGAATTTTGCCCAAAAAATCCGCCGCATAATATACACTTTTCAGAAGAATGCAAACGTTTACGTACTGGATTTTTAAGCTGGTTGGTCGCGAATTTATGCTATGTAGCAACTACGTATTTTTAGAAGAGAAGACGGATATCCGGCATCTCATCCATATGTGCGGACGAGATGCCAGAAAAGATGTGTTTATACTTCCAGGTAACTCAGGATCCCGTCAGCGGCTTTACGGCCTTCGGCAATTGCCGCCACCGCCAGATCCGAACCGCGCACGCTGTCGCCATTGGCTCAGTCGCTCCGTGAATGCTCTCATTGAGACGCTAATCGAGTTTGTGAACGGGCAAGTTCATCCGCCAGTAATTTCTCGTCAGGCAACTGCATTTTGTATTCGCTGGTAAGCACTTTATGAGGTAAACCGGTTAGGGCATAGTGAGCTTCGCCAGCACCTTTTTCCGCGCACAGGATTAAGCCTACGGGCGGATTCTCTCCAGGCATTGTCCAGTGCTCTTGGGCGTAATTCAGGTACATATTCATTTGCCCTGCATCGGCGTAGCTGAATTTTCCTACCTTGAGGTCAACGATGAGCAGGCAGCGTAAGCGTCGGTGGAAGAACAGCAGATCGATGCGAAACCAACTATCGTCAATGCGTAAGCGACGCTGGCGACCCACAAAGGAAAAATCATCACCGAGTTCCAGCATAAAATCCATCAGGTGGTTTATCAGCGCTTCTTCAAGGTCAGATTCAGAATATTCGTCCTTTAAATCTAGGAATTCAAGAATGAACGGGTCACGTATTGCTTGTTCTGGCGTAACGTCAGCGACGGTGGGGGCGACCTGCTGTAACATGGCGGTTTTGTCGTGGGACAATAATGTTCTTTCGTAAAATTGGGTGGTGATTTGCCTGTCGAGTTGCCGTACTGACCAGCCGTTACGTAGCGTCTCTTTCTCGTAAAAGATGCGGGCATCAGGATTTTTAACCGATAGCAGGCGGACATAGGCTGACCAGGGAAGCGGGAAAATTTTGGCGAGTTGTGCCAGACGGGAAGATTCACCAGACACTGTCTGCTGAATTTCAATATTTTGAAAATAAAGATAAAACGCTCGTATTTGTCGCAAGTTTCCCGTGGAAAACCCACGTTTGTACCGCTGGTTTAAATCGACGGACAAACGTTCAATCAGTTGAGTACCGTAAGCCGCTCGCGCTTCACCGCCTTGTTCAAATTCGACAATTCAATGGCCAATCTCCCAATAGGTTGCCGTCATAATTGCGTTGATGCTGCGGACCGTTTCTGTCCTGGCGTTATCCAATAAATGGATTATTCCGTCATGGATTTGCTGATAATCCTCAGCATGGTGTGTCGAGGTGAGTGTATTCATGTCTTCCCTGGCGTGATAGTTGCGAAATGAAAATATATCGTTATCAATACGCTCGAGGTCTAATGCCGTCAATCCATGACGATTGCATTACATGGACCTGCATCAGCATTTGCGAGTCGCTTTCCAGGAATGACGTGAATGTGTGAGGCAGAAGAAAACAGGCCCCCATCCAGCAATGTGAATTTTGGCAGGGGGCCAGCAGAGAGGCTTTTTATACTTCCAGGTAATTCAGGATCCCGTCAGCGGCTTTACGGCCTTCGGCAATTGCCGTCACCACCAGATCCGAACCGCGCACGATGTCGCCACCGGCGAAGATTTTCGGGTTGCTGGTCTGGAACGCGTTGTCGCTGCGTTCCGGGGCGATAATGCGGCCCTGCGAATCCAGCTCGACGCTGTGCTTTGCCAGCCATTCCATGCTGTGCGGACGGAAACCGAATGCCATCACCACGGCATCGGCGGGTACCACGTGTTCAGAACCGGGCACGATCTCCGCACGGCGGCGGCCTTGTGCGTCCGGTGCACCCATTTCAGTATGCGCCATTTTCACACCGCACACTTTGCCGTTGGCGTTAATTTCCACGCCCAGCGGCTGCACGTTGAACTGGAATTCTACACCTTCTTCACGCGCGTTTTTTACTTCGCGTTTCGAGCCAGGCATGTTTTCTTCGTCGCGACGATAGGCGCAAATCACGTGTGAGGCGTTCTGACGAACGGAAGTACGTACGCAGTCCATCGCAGTATCACCGCCGCCCAGCACCACCACGCGTTTGCCTTCCATACTGATGTACGGCTCGTCGCTGCTTTCGCCAAAGCCCATCAACTGCTTGGTATTGGCAATCAGGAACGGCAGGGCATCGAATACGCCATCGGCATCTTCGTTTTCCAGCCCACCGCGCATCGACTGATAGGTTCCGACGCCGAGAAACACAGCGTCATAATCTTTCAGTAGATCGTCGAGCTGCACGTCACGACCCACTTCTACATTGAGTTTGAACTCAATGCCCATACCGGTGAAGATTTCACGACGACGGGTCATCACCTCTTTTTCCAGCTTGAAGGCTGGAATACCGAAGGTCAGCAGGCCGCCAATCTCCGGATGACGGTCAAACACCACCGCCTTTACGCCGTTACGGGTGAGTACGTCGGCACAGGCCAGCCCTGCCGGACCGGCACCGATAATGGCGACGCGTTTATCGGTCTGGCGTACGCCGGTCATATCCGGGCGCCAGCCCATTTCAAACGCTTTATCGTTGATATAGCGCTCAATGTTGCCGATGGTTACCGCGCCGAACTCATCGTTCAGCGTGCAAGAACCCTCACACAAACGGTCCTGCGGACACACACGACCGCAGACTTCCGGCAGCGTGTTGGTCTGGTGTGACAGCTCGGCTGCTTCAAAAATACGTCCTTCATTAGCCAGCTTCAGCCAGTTCGGGATGTAGTTGTGCACCGGGCATTTCCACTCGCAGTACGGGTTGCCGCAGGACAGGCAGCGGTCTGCCTGCGCCTTAGCCTGGCCTTCGGAAAATGGCTCGTAGATTTCGATAAACTCGATCTTGCGGATCTTCAGCGGTTTCTTCGGCGGATCAACGCGCTGCAGGTCGATAAATTGGTATACGTTCTGGCTCATTGCTGCTACCCCTTACTGCGCCTGCACGCGCAGCTCAGCTGCGCTACGACTACGGTGACCCAACAGTGCTTTCACATCACTGGACTTCGGTTTAACCAGCGCGAATTTCGCCGAGAATGCCGGCCAGTTGGCCAGGATCTCTTCTCCGCGTGACGAACCGGTATGCTGTACATGCTCGGTGATCAGTCCACGCAAATGCTCTTCGTGGATAGCCAGCGAGTCCACGCTCAGGACTTCGACCAGTTCCGGATTCACGCGTTTGCGGAATTCGCCGTCTTCGTCCAGCACGTAGGCGAACCCGCCCGTCATGCCTGCGCCGAAGTTGACGCCCGTTTTACCGAGAATACAGACGATGCCGCCGGTCATGTATTCACAGCCGTTGTCACCGATGCCTTCGACCACGGTGATGGCACCTGAGTTACGTACCCCAAAGCGTTCACCCGCGCGACCTGCGGCAAACAGACGACCGCCGGTTGCGCCGTACAGGCAGGTGTTGCCGATGATGCTCGCTTCATGGCTGCGGAAGGCAGAACCGACCGGAGGACGTACCGCCAGCAGGCCGCCCGCCATGCCTTTACCGACATAGTCGTTGGCATCGCCGGTCAGATACAGCTCCACGCCGCCCGCGTTCCACACGCCAAAGCTCTGGCCTGCGGTACCGCTGAAATGCGCCTTGATCGGGTCGGAAGCCAACCCCTGATCGCCGTGCGTCTGAGCGATATAGCCCGACAGTGATGCGCCGACAGAACGGTCGGTGTTGCGGATGTCGAACCAGAAAGTTTTACTCTGGCGCTCATCAACAAATGGTTTGGCCTGTTGCAGCAACTGCGCGTTGAGCACGCCGTTGTCGAACGGTGGGTTGTTCTCAGTACAGTACACCGCTTTGCCTGGGTGAGGTTGTGCGGTTTCCAGCAGGTGAGACAGCTCCAGTTTCTGCTGCTTGGCAGTATACCCGTCCAGCTCTTTGAGCAGGTCGGTACGGCCAATCAGATCCACCAGGCGTGTTACGCCAAGCGATGCCATCAGCTCGCGGGTTTCACGGGCGACAAACTCAAAGTAGTTGGTCACTTTGAACGGCAGACCGTGGTAGTGGTTCTTACGCAGTTTTTCGTCCTGGGTTGCTACACCGGTTGCACAGTTGTTCAGGTGGCAAATACGCAGGTATTTACAGCCCAGCGCGACCATCGGGCCGGTACCAAAGCCGAAGCTTTCCGCGCCGAGAATGGCTGCTTTGATGATGTCGACGCCGGTTTTCAGACCGCCATCAACTTGTAAACGGATCTTATGGCGCAGACCGTTAGCCACCAGTGCCTGCTGAGTTTCTACCAGCCCCAGTTCCCACGGACAACCTGCGTATTTCACCGAAGAGAGCGGGCTGGCACCGGTGCCGCCGTCGTAACCGGCAATGGTTATCAGATCCGCGTAGGCTTTTGCCACGCCGGTGGCGATGGTGCCGACGCCCGGTTCGGAAACCAGCTTCACAGAGATCATCGCCTTCGGGTTAACCTGTTTTAAGTCGAAAATCAGCTGCGCCAGGTCCTCGATAGAGTAGATATCGTGGTGTGGCGGCGGGGAAATCAGCGTCACGCCCGGCACCGAATAACGCAGTTTGGCGATGTACGGAGTAACTTTATCTCCCGGTAACTGACCACCTTCGCCGGGCTTCGCGCCCTGTGCGACCTTAATCTGAATGACGTCAGCGTTGACCAGATACGCCGGGGTTACACCGAAGCGACCGGAAGCCACCTGCTTGATGCGCGACACCTTGTTGGTGCCATAGCGTGCGGGGTCCTCACCGCCTTCGCCGGAGTTGGAATTACCGCCGATGCTGTTCATCGCTTCGGCCAGCGCTTCGTGCGCTTCCGGGCTTAACGCGCCGATGGACATGGCTGCGGTATCAAAACGTTTAAACAACTCGGTTGCGGGTTCGACGTCGTCAATACTTACTGCTTCATTGCCAGGTGTGATAGCCAGCAGATCGCGCAGCGTTGCTGCCGGACGCTCGTTAACCAACTTCGCGTATTGCTGGTAGTCGCTGTATTCGCCGCTTTGTACTGCCTGTTGCAGGGTGCGTACTACGTCCGGGTTGTAGGCGTGGTATTCGCCACCGTGAACGTACTTCAGCAGGCCGCCCTGGCTAATCGGTTTGCGCGCCAACCAGGCATGTTTGGAGAGGTTCAGCAGATCCTGCTGGAAGTCGGCAAAGCCTGCGCCACTGATGCGACTGACCACGCCCTGGAAGCACAATGCCACCACGTCGTCATGCAGGCCAACGGCTTCAAACAGCTTCGAACAGCGGTAGGAGGCAATGGTCGAAATGCCCATTTTGGACATGATTTTGTACAGACCTTTGTTGATGCCGTTACGGTAGTTCAGCATCACGGTCCGGTAATCTTTGGCAATAGCGTGAGTGTCAATCAGACGCCCCAGCGTTTCATAGGCCAGATACGGGTAGATAGCTGTGGCACCAAAGCCGAGGAGTACCGCGAAGTGATGTGGATCGCGGGTACTGGCGGTTTCGACGATGATGTTAGCGTCGCAGCGCAGGTTTTGTTCCACCAGACGCGTTTGCACCGCACCAACCGCCATCGGTGCCGGGACCGGCAGGCGATTTTTGGCGATGTTACGGTCAGAGAGCACCAGCAATACCGTGCCGTTACGCACCATCTGTTCGGCTTTATCGCACAGCGCCTTGACGGTCTCTTCCAGCGTGGTTTCACTCATGTCGAAGGTGATATCGAGCCGGTCAGCGCGATAATGTTCCTCTTTCATGGTGGTGAGCTGGGTGAAATCAGAGTACAGCAAGATCGGCGATTTAAAGCTCAGGCGATGCGCCTGGCCTTCGGCTTCACAGAAGACGTTCATCTCACGACCAATGCTGGTGGCTAGCGACATCACGTGCGCCTCCCGCAGCGGATCGATAGGCGGGTTGGTCACCTGCGCGAACTGCTGACGGAAGTAGTCATAAATGATGCGCGGCTGGCTGGAAAGCACGGCAAACGGGGTGTCATCGCCCATTGAACCGACCGCTTCCTGGCCGTTTTCACCTAACACGCGAATCACGGAATCCAGTTCTTCGGCGCTGTAGTTAAACTGTTTTTGGTAGCTGGCAAGGGTGTCGTCGTCCAGCTCACGGCTGCCGACTTGATCGTCAGCCAGGTCTTCAAACGGTACCAGACGGCGGACGTTCTTTTCCATCCACTCTTTGTACGGATGGCGACTTTTCAGGTCATCATCGGTTTCCGCCGAGTGCAGAATGCGACCCGAGCGGGTGTCGATCACCATCAGTTCGCCGGGACCGACGCGGCCTTTCTCGACGACTTCATCGGGCTGATAATCCCAGATACCCACTTCGGAGGCGCAGGTGATGAGCTTGTCTTTGGTGATGACGTAGCGCGCCGGGCGCAGGCCGTTACGGTCAAGGTTACAGGCGGCAAAGCGACCGTCAGACATGACAATGCCTGCCGGGCCGTCCCACGGCTCCATGTGCATGGAGTTAAAGTCAAAGAATGCGCGCAGCTCCGGGTCCATATCCGGGTTGTTCTGCCAGGCTGGTGGCACCAGCAGGCGCATCGCGCGGATGATGTCCATCCCGCCTGCCAGCAACAGTTCGAGCATGTTATCCATTGAGCTGGAGTCGGAGCCGGTTTCGTTGACGAACGGCGCGGCATCGTGGAGATCCGGGATCAGCGGGGTCTGGAACTTATAAGTACGGGCGCGCGCCCACTGGCGGTTACCGGTAATGGTATTGATTTCTCCGTTGTGCGCCAGGTAGCGGAACGGTTGGGCCAGCGGCCAGCGCGGTACGGTGTTGGTGGAAAAGCGCTGGTGGAACAGGCAGATGGCCGATTCCAGACGCAGGTCCGCGAGGTCCAGGTAAAAGCGCGGCAGATCCGCCGGCATACACAGACCTTTATAGATATTGACCAGATTGGACAAGCTACAGACGTAGAAGTCTTTATCGTCCTGTAAACGTTTTTCGATGCGGCGACGCGCGATGAACAGACGGCGCTCCATATCGCGTGGACGCCAGCCCGCAGGGGCGTTAACAAAAATTTGCTCAATACGGGGCAGAGAGGAGAGGGCAATTTCACCGAGAACACCGTCGTTGGTCGGCACGTCGCGCCAGCCCACAATCGACAGGGTTTCCTGCTGTAACTCTTCTTCAACGATGCGACGAGACGCCGCCGCCAGTTCAGCGTCTTTATTTAAAAAGATCATGCCGACCGCGTAGTTTTTGGCTAAACGCCAGCCGCGCTCTTGCGCAACAATGCGGAAAAAGCGATCGGGTTTTTGTAATAACAGGCCACAGCCGTCGCCGGTTTTACCGTCCGCGAGGATGGCTCCACGGTGCTGCATACGGGCCAGTGCGTGTATGGCGGTACGCACTACCTTGTGGCTAGGTTCGCCTTCTATGTGGGCGATCAGGCCGAAACCACAGTTATCCTTCTCAAGGGATTTATCGTACAACATATCAGTGAACCTCCCCAGGCTCTGCGGGACGCCTCTCCGATACCGTTTGCGCACAGGCACACCAAGAGCATGGCGACGGGGGTTGCGCGTTATACGCTCACCTCGCATTCGCCCTCTTTAATCCTTTTCGCATAGGTCAAACAAGTTTGAGGACTTGCTTCAGAGGGAATCTCAATTACTGCATAAATATGATGAGCAGGCTGCTCATCCAGAAAGCTTCCAGCGGATTTCCACGTTATCGGGAATCCACACACAGGTCAAATGGCAATCTTATTTATGCAAAAATGTGCTATAGGTCGATTAACGATATGAATATATTGAAATTAATAGCATTTTTACATTGATTTAACGCACAGCGGATGGCGAGGGAAGTGTGATCTGTCTCACTGTCAGAAAGGTCCGTTATCGCTTGTCCTCCCTTTGTTTATCGCGATGTTTGGCATTTTATGCTGGTTTATAGAGTTTACGCGTCTTAAAGATACTGTTTTTATCCGTTGGCCGTCGGAGGATAAAAAAAATCACCGGATATAAGGAAAAGTAATCACATTTTGATTGAATGAAATTTCATTTATTTTGCTTGAATATGCAATAAATAAAAGCACGCCGGGGCGATTGATCCAGGTCATCGCCGACGGGGGCTAAAAATGGCAGGCTTTGGCCTCTTTTCAAGGCGCGGTCTATCAGATTATGCAGTTACAGAAATTAGTCAATATGTTTGGTGGGGATCTTTCTCGTCGTTATGGGCAAAAGGTTCATAAACTCACGCTGCACGGCGGGTTTAGCTGCCCAAATCGCGATGGCACCATTGGACGTGGCGGGTGCACCTTCTGTAATGTCGCCTCCTTTGCCGATGAGGCACAGCAGCATCATTCGATTGCTGAGCAGCTCGAACATCAGGCTCAACTGGTGAATCGCGCCAAGCGCTACCTGGCCTATTTTCAGGCTTATACCAGCACGTTTGCCGAAGTGCAGGTGCTGCGTTCGATGTACCAGCAGGCGGTCACTCAGGCCAATATTGTCGGGCTGTGCGTCGGGACGCGCCCTGACTGCGTGCCAGAGGCGGTGCTCGATCTGCTGTGCGAATATAAAGACCAGGGCTACGAGGTGTGGTTGGAACTGGGGCTGCAAACGGCCCATGATAAAACGCTGCACCGTATTAACCGTGGGCATGACTTTGCCTGCTATCAACGCACCACGCAGTTGGCGCGTGAGCGTGGGTTGAAAGTGTGCTCACATCTGATTGTTGGCCTGCCGGGAGAAGGGCAAGCGGAATGTCTGCAAACGCTGGCGCGCGTGGTGGAGACCGGCGTTGATGGCATTAAGCTGCATCCGCTGCATATCGTGAAGGGCAGCATTATGGCGAAGGCCTGGGAAGCAGGGCGTCTGAGCGGTATTGAGCTGGCCGATTACACCGTGACGGCGGGCGAGATGATTCGCCATACGCCGCCAGAGGTTATTTATCATCGTATTTCTGCCAGCGCCCGTCGCCCGACGTTACTTGCGCCGCTGTGGTGTGAAAATCGCTGGACCGGGATGGTCGAACTGGACCGTTATCTCAATGAGCATGGTGTACAAGGCTCCGCTCTTGGAACGCCGTGGGCTCAGCCGGGGAGCTAACCCTCTGTAGGCCGGATAAGGCAAAGCCGACCTCCGGCAATCTGCGCCTGCTTGCCTGATGGCGCTTCGCTTATCAGGTCTACGATGACCTCTCCTCAGTCATTTCACCGATAGCCTCCGCATTTATTGCACAATCTCAAACGTCACGCCGAGAATTGAGTATTATTGTGCCAAGTTGTCGTGAAGGAACCCTCTATGAAGCAAATTCGAATGCTGGCGCAGTATTATGTCGACCTGATGATGAAATTAGGTCTGGTGCGCTTTTCGCTGCTATTGGCGCTGGCTCTGGTGGTGTTGGCCATAGTGGTGCAAATGGCCGTCACCATGGTGCTGCATGGCCAGGTAGAAAGTATTGATGTAATACGTTCCATCTTTTTTGGCCTGTTAATTACCCCCTGGGCGGTCTATTTCCTGTCAGTGGTCGTGGAGCAACTGGAGGAGTCCCGGCAACGGCTGTCACGACTGGTGCAGAAGCTGGAAGAGATGCGCGAACGCGATCTCAAGCTTAACGTGCAGTTAAAGGACAATATTGCGCAGCTTAACCAGGAGATTGTCGAACGTGAAAAGGCGGAAGCGGAGCGCCAGGAAACGTTTGAACAACTCAAAGTCGAAATTAAAGAGCGTGAAGAAGCGCAGATCCAACTGGAACAACAATCCTCTTTTCTGCGTTCTTTTCTCGATGCTTCACCGGATCTGGTTTTTTATCGCAATGAAGATAAAGAGTTCTCCGGCTGTAACCGCGCCATGGAATTGCTGACAGGCAAGAGCGAAAAGCAACTGGTGAATTTAAAACCGATTGAAGTTTACTCGCCAGAAGCGGCTGAAAAAGTTATCGAAACCGACGAGAAAGTGTTCCGCCATAATGTCTCGTTGACCTATGAACAATGGCTGGATTACCCGGACGGACGTAAAGCCTGCTTTGAAATTCGTAAAGTGCCTTATTACGATCGCGTCGGTAAACGACACGGCCTGATGGGCTTTGGCCGCGATATTACCGAGCGCAAGCGCTACCAGGATGCACTTGAACGTGCCAGCCGTGACAAGACGACCTTTATTTCCACCATCAGCCACGAACTGCGTACGCCGCTGAATGGTATTGTCGGTTTGAGTCGGATCCTGCTGGATACGGATCTGACCGCTGAGCAGGAAAAATACCTGAAAACTATCCATGTTTCCGCCGTTACGCTTGGGAATATTTTCAACGATATTATCGACATGGATAAGATGGAGCGGCGTAAAGTTCAGCTCGATAACCAGCCGATAGATTTCACCAGCTTTATGGCGGATCTGGAAAACCTCTCCGGCCTGCAGGCGCAGCAAAAAGGGCTGCGCTTTGTACTTGATCCGACCTTGCCGCTGCCGCATAAGGTCATTACCGACGGGACGCGTCTGCGTCAAATCCTGTGGAATCTGATCAGCAACGCCGTGAAGTTTACCCAGAAAGGGCAGGTCACCGTGCGGGCGCGCTATGACAAAGGCAACATGCTGCATTTTGAAGTGGAAGATTCTGGTATCGGTATTCCGCAGGATGAGCAGGATAAAATCTTCGCCATGTATTATCAGGTGAAGGACAGCAATGGCGGTAAACCGGCCACCGGGACCGGGATTGGTCTGGCAGTGTCTCGTCGTCTGGCGAAAAACATGGGCGGCGATATTACGGTTTCCAGCCAGCCGGGGAAAGGTTCCGTCTTTACCCTTACCGTTCATGCCCCAGCCGTTGCGGAAGAGATTGAAGACGCCTTTGAAGAAGACGACATGCCGTTGCCTGCCCTGAATGTGCTGCTGGTTGAGGACATTGAACTGAACGTGATTGTCGCCCGTTCGGTGCTGGAAAAACTGGGTAACAGCGTGGACGTCGCCATGACCGGGAAAGCCGCGCTGGAAATGTTCAAACCGGGTGAGTACGATCTGGTGCTGTTGGATATTCAGTTGCCGGATATGACGGGTCTGGATATCTCCAGAGAGTTAACGCAAAAGTACGTGCGGGAAGATCTGCCGCCGCTGGTGGCGCTCACCGCTAACGTTCTGAAAGACAAAAAAGAATATCTGGAAGCGGGTATGGATGACGTGCTGAGCAAGCCGCTGTCGGTACCGGCGTTAACCGCCATGATTAAAAAATACTGGGATACCCGAAACAAAGAGGAGAGCACTGTGACATCTGAAGAAAGCAGTAAATCGCAAGCGCTGTTAGATATTCCCATGTTGGAACAATACCTCGAGCTGGTGGGACCGAAGTTAATTACCGACGGATTGGCGGTATTTGAGAAGATGATGCCGGGTTATTTAAGTGTGCTGGAGTCCAACCTGACCGCGCGTGATAAAAAAGGCGTTGTTGAGGAAGGCCATAAAATCAAAGGTGCCGCGGGGTCAGTGGGACTGCGCCATCTGCAACAGCTGGGTCAGCAAATTCAATCCCCGGACCTTCCTGCCTGGGAGGACAACGTGGGGGAATGGATTGAAGAGATGAAGCAGGAGTGGCAGCACGACGTGGCGGTATTAAGAGCCTGGGTGGCGAGTGTTGAAAAAAAATGACCCCGGCTTAGCCGGGGTGCGCGAATACTGCGCCAACACCAGGGAAATCGTGGCTGCGCCGTAAATTATTATCATTGTTTACAAGGGCGCAGCCCTAATTTTCAGGCCGCACGCAGTTAAGATAGCAAATCTTAAATAATTTGTTACATGAATCAGTTAAATGTGTGAAGCGTAGCATTTTAATAAGAATTATTAATATACTACAGCCAGTTGCGAAAGGAGTCTCACGATGAAGAAAATTGGCGTAGTGCTCGGTGGATGCGGCGTGTATGACGGCTCGGAGATCCATGAAGCCGTGTTAACGCTGCTGGCTATTGCCCGCAACGGGGCTCAGGCCATCTGCTTTGCGCCGGATAAACAACAAGCAGATGTGATTAATCATCTGACGGGCGAACCCATGCAGGAGACCCGCAATGTCCTGATTGAGGCTGCACGTATAACCCGTGGTGATATCCGCCCGCTTGCCCAGGCGGTCTCTGCTGAACTGGATGCGCTGATTGTCCCTGGTGGATTCGGTGCAGCAAAGAACCTGAGCAATTTCGCCAGCCAGGGAAGCGAATGCCGGGTGGAGAGCGACTTAGCCGCGCTGGCAGTCGCCATGCATCAATCCGGTAAGCCGTTGGGGTTCATGTGTATTGCTCCAGCGATGCTGCCTAAAATATTTGATTTTCCGCTGCGTCTGACGATTGGCACCGATATCGATACTGCGGAAGTGCTGGAAGATATGGGGGCAGAGCATGTGCCGTGTCCGGTCGATGATATTGTGGTTGATGAAGACCACAAAATCGTCACCACGCCGGCTTATATGCTGGCACAGGATATTGCCCAGGCGGCGAGCGGTATCGACAAGCTGGTCTCGCGTGTGCTGGTGCTGACTGAATGAAAAAAGGGGTGACCGCCAGTTTGCGGCGACTCTTTCTGCGGGCGGTCATTGTCCTCGCCGTGTTCTGGGGCGGGGGCATCGCCCTCTTTAGCGTGCTGCCCGTGCCCTTTTCAGCGGTGATGGCTGAACGACAAATTAGCGCCTGGTTGCACGGTGATTTCGGCTATGTGGCGCATTCTGACTGGGTCAGTATGGATGAGATCTCACCGTGGATGGGGCTGGCGGTTATTGCCGCAGAAGACCAAAAATTTCCGCAGCACTGGGGATTTGATGTCTCTGCGATAGAAAAGGCGCTGGCGCATAATGAGCGCAATGAAAGCCGCATTCGTGGAGCATCGACGCTCTCGCAGCAGACAGTAAAAAATCTCTTTCTGTGGGATGGACGCAGTTGGGTGCGTAAAGGTCTTGAGGCCGGACTCACACTGGGCATGGAAACAGTGTGGAGTAAGAAACGTATTCTGACGGTTTATCTGAATATCGCCGAGTTTGGCGACGGTGTATTCGGCGTAGAAGCGGCAGCACAACATTATTTCCATAAACCGGCCAGCCGCCTGAGTCAGTCTGAAGCAGCGCTGCTTGCGGCGGTGCTGCCAAATCCTCTGCGTTTTAAGGCGAATGCCCCGTCAGGCTATGTACGTAACCGCCAGGCATGGATCATGCGGCAAATGCGCCAGTTAGGCGGTGAGTCGTTTATGCGGGAAAATAAGCTGTATTAGTCGATGCTGACGCTGTTTTTGTAGGCCTGATAAGCGCAGCGCATCAGGCAGAATACGACACAACGACATTGCCGGATGCGGCGTAAACGCCTTGTCCGACCTACTGGCTACGTGCTGAAATGGTAGCTCTGTACTGACTAATCCTCGTCAAATCCCGAATTAAACAGCGCAATCACCGCAGCCAGGGCTTCTACTTCCTGTGGACCAGAGGCTTCAACCTCTATCTGGCGACCTTTGGCGGAATCCAGCATCAGCAGGGCGATGACGCTGTTCGCCTCCGCCTCTGTACCTTCATCGTTACGCAACAGCACTTCCGCCTCAAAACCCTGCATTAATTCAAACAGCTTCATCGCAGGCCGGGCGTGCATGCCCAGCTTATTGGTGATTTCGACAGTCTGTTTTACGGTCATGATTTGCGTTTTTCCAGCGTGCGATGGCGTGACTGCACGTTTTTACCGCGAGAGCGGAAGTAGTCAGCCAGTTGCTCTGCAATATACACCGATCGGTGTTTCCCGCCGGTACAGCCGATGGCTACGGTGAGGTAGCTGCGGTTGTTAGTCTCCAGCATGGGTAACCATAGCTCAAGATAGCTGCGAGTCTGGTAGATAAAATTGTGTACTTCTGTGTGGCGGTCGAGAAACGCGGCAACGGGCCTGTCCAGACCGGTCATCGGACGCAGTTTAGGATCCCAGTGTGGGTTTGGCAGGAAGCGCACGTCAAAGACGTAATCCGCATCAATCGGGATGCCGTGCTTGAAGCCAAAGGACTCGAATACCATGGTCAGTTCACGTTCACGTTTGCCTAGCAGTCGGGTACGCAACATTTCTGCCAGCTCGTGCACGGACATTTCAGAGGTATCGACGATCAGATCCGCGCGAGAACGCAGTGGCTCCAGTAAGTCACTTTCCTTATCGATAGCACTTTCCAGTGACAGATTTTTGCTGGAGAGTGGGTGCAGTCGACGGGTATCACTGTAGCGACGGATCAGCGTGTTACGGTCAGCATCGAGGAACAGCAGCTGCGGCGAGAAACCTTCAGGCAGGTTATTCATTGCCTGCTCGAAAATTTCTGGTGACTCAGGCATATTGCGCACATCAATGCTGACGGCCGCAGAAATTTGGCTATCGGCCAGGGTGCGGGCCAGATCGGGCAACAGCACTACGGGAAGGTTATCCACGCAGTAAAAACCCATATCTTCCAGCGCTCGCAGGGCAACAGATTTGCCTGACCCTGAACGACCGCTGACGATCATCAGTACCATGTACTGTTTCTCCTCACAACGACAAAAAAGGGTGCCATTGGGTTGTTATGCTTCATCCTGTACACCTTCGGTGTCCGTGATGATTTGATACAGCTCCTGATCGCTCTGCGCGGAACGCAGGCGGCGACAGATGGTTTTATCCGCCAGACGTTTTGCAACCAGTGACAAGGTGTGCAAATGCGTCTTGGTTTGGTCTGCGGGAACCAGCAGGGCGAACAACAGATCGACCGGTTGATTATCAATGGCGTCGAATGCGATAGGCGTTTCGAGCTGCACAAACACGCCGACCGCGCGCATCGTGTCTTCTTCCAGCTTTCCGTGCGGAATGGCAATACCATTGCCGATGCCGGTACTGCCCATTTTTTCACGCGTCAGAATGGCTTCAAATACCACCTGAGAAGGCAAGCTGAGCTGCTTTGCTGCCAGTTCGCTGATGATTTCCAGAGCGCGTTTTTTGCTTTGGCAGTGAACACCAGAGCGCGTACATTCCTGGTTAAGAACAGTACTCAGTTGTAGAGTCGTATCGTTATTTGTCATAATTTCACCTAAGCGCTAACTGTACAAATGGCCCGTTGTGCTGCACAACAGGCCGTCCTGCACCCGCTAACTGCCCGGACAAGTTAGTGCTGTTTCAGTTTATCTTTATGTTTTGTTAACTGCCGAGCCAGTTTATCAATTAAACCGTCAATGGCGGCGTACATATCCTGACCTTCCGCGCTGGCATGAATTTCGCCACCGTTCACATGCAGTGTTGCATCCGAGATGTGTGTCACCTTCTCCACCTTCAACACAATATAGACCTGATTAATCCGGTCGAAATATTGCTCAAGTTTGGCGAACTTTGTGTTCACAAAGTCACGCAGTGCTTCAGTGATTTCGACGTTGTTTCCAGTGATGTTGAGCTGCATAGTGTCTTCCTTATCGGTTGGGTCAGACCAGCTGTTTGCGCTGGTTAGACGGCGGAATGGATAAAGACTCTCGGTACTTCGCAACGGTGCGGCGCGCCACCATGATACCCTGTTCTGACAGCATAGAGGTTAACTTGCTGTCACTCAGCGGTTTCGCAGGGTTCTCCGCAGCAATTAATTTCTTCACCAGTGCGCGTATCGCTGTAGAAGAGGCTTCGCCCCCGCCCTCAGTGTTGACGTGGCTGGAAAAGAAATACTTGAGTTCAAAAATGCCGCGTGGACTGTGCAGATACTTTTGCGTGGTCACTCGGGAAATGGTCGATTCGTGCATCTCGACGGCCTGGGCGATATCCGCCAGCACCATCGGCTTCATAAATTCTTCACCTTTCTCAAAGAAGGCTTGCTGTTGCTCAACAATACATCGACTGACGCGCAACAGCGTGTCGTTACGGCTTTCCAGACTTTTAATCAGCCACTTTGCATCCTGGAGATTGGTGCGAATAAACTGGCTGTCGGCATCGTTGCGCGCGCCATTGCACATGGCGGCATAGTGCTGATTAATCTGTAGACGCGGAATGCTGTCGCTGTTCAGTTCGACGACCCAACGATCGTTATGTTTGCGCACCAGTACATCTGGGATCACGTACTCTGGCTCACCGGTTTGGATCGACTGCCCGGGTCTCGGATCCAGCGACTGGATCAGGTTGACGGCTTCTTTCAGCACATCTTCTTTCAACCGGGTAACGCGCATGAGCGAGCGGAAATCGTGATTGGCTAACAGATCGAGGTGATCGCTGATGATCAGGCGGGCTTCTTCCAGCCATGGTGTGGCTTTGTCAAACTGCGACAGTTGAATCAACAGGCAGTCGCGGAGATCTTTCGCCGCCACGCCAACCGGATCAAAACGTTGAACGCGTTTTAGCACGGCTTCGACTTCATCGAGACCAATGTCGTCATCACCCATGCTCTCGAGAATATCATCCAGAGAAACGGTGAGATATCCGGTGTCATCAACCGCATCGACAATTGACGTCGCAATGGCGCGATCGGTATCCGAGAACGGGGTCAATCCCACTTGCCACATCAGGTAATCTTGTAATGATTGCGTGGTTTCACCCTGATACACAGGCAGTTCGTCGTCGATGTAATCCCCACTGGTGCCCGACGGCGTGCCTGCGGTGTAAATTTCATCCCAACTGGCATCCAGCGGCAGTTCTTCCGGCATCTCTTTTTGTTCGAGAGCATCTGCGGTATCGAGGGAATCGCTGTCCTGTTTTTCCTGGGTATCAATTTCGTCGTGAAGATCGGTTTGCTCGAGCAGTGGGTTACTTTCCAGCGCTTGCTGAAGTTCTTGCTGAAGTTCCAGCGTAGACAACTGCAACAGACGGATAGCCTGTTGTAGCTGAGGCGTCATTGCCAGTTGTTGGCTAAGCCTGAGTTGCAAACCTTGCTTCATGTTCAGAGTGGTTTTCTCCTGCAGTAACGTGACGTCTTCTACCCTATCAGAGTCTGAAGTCTTCCCCAAGGTATACGCGCTTAACGTGTTCGTCTTGCAGTATTTCGGTTGGCGTGCCGTGTGCTATCAGATGTCCCTGACTCACAATATAGGCGCGTTCACAGACCGCCAGCGTTTCACGTACGTTATGGTCGGTGATCAGCACGCCCAGTCCGCTGTCGCGCAGGTGTTCAATGATACGTTTGATATCGATAACGGAGATCGGGTCAACGCCCGCAAATGGTTCATCCAGCAGGATAAATTTCGGATTTGCAGCCAATGCTCGAGCGATTTCCACACGGCGACGTTCCCCCCCGGACAGCGACTGTCCCAGGCTGTCCCGCAGGTGTTCGATATGGAACTCTTCCATCAGTTCGTTAGCACGATCTTCGCGCTGTTCGCTGGAGAGATCGTCACGAATTTGCAGTACCGCCATCAGGTTATCAAACACGCTCAGACGACGAAAAATAGAGGCTTCCTGCGGTAAATAACCGATGCCGCGACGGGCGCGTGCATGCAGCGGCAGCAGGCTGATGTCTTCGTCATCGATGATGATGTTGCCCGCATCGCGCGGCACAATGCCCACCACCATGTAAAAGGTCGTTGTTTTGCCCGCACCGTTAGGGCCGAGCAGACCGACGATCTCCCCAGAGTTGACGGTCAGACTGACGTCTTCCACCACACGGCGGCCTTTATAGGCTTTTGCAAGGTTCTTTGCAGTTAATGTTGCCATAACGAATCAGTTACCTTTTTTCTCTGCCGGAGCTTTGGTTTTGTTTTTATCCTGCAGCTGTGACGGCACTAAAACGGTAGTGACGCGTTTGCCTTTATCGCTGAAGGCCTGCATTTTCTGCTCTTTTACCAGATAGGTAATTTTGTCGCCGGTGATGTTGCTGTCCACCTGCTCCAGATAGGCTTTACCCGTCAGCACAACGAAATCTTTTGCCAGTTCATAGTGCATCTGTAAGGCATGGCCGTTAACGGGTTTACCGTTATCCTGCATCTGGTAAAACGTTGCCGGATTGCCGTAGCCATCGATCACTTCTTTACCGTCTTCACCGCCCGGACGGGTCACGACAACCTTATCGGCATTAATTTTGATGGTGCCCTGCGTCACGATAACATTACCGGTAAATGTCACCACGTTACCCTGCATATCCAGGGACTGCTGATCCGATTCAATGTGAATCGGCTGCTCGGTATCGCCGGTGACGGCAAATGCCGGAATGCTGGCGGCCAGAAGGGAGCTGGCAAGCACAAGATTAAGGCTGAGTTTGTTTGTTTTGGATTTCATATGAGGTTCTAACCTTTTCAATCAGCTCGGCGTTCTTGCTGCGTAAATTGCCGCGCATCTTCAGTCCGCTGGAGTTAAATGTTGTTCCATACAACGTGACCAGATCGTTTGAGGTGACATCTTGCGTCACCAGGTTAATCTGCGCGTTATCGGTCGTAATTCTGCGTAGTTGAGAGTCTGCCACCAGGGCGTTGACTTCAACATGGCCATACAGATACAGCATCCGATCCTCAGTCAATTTTGCTTTATCAGCCTTGATAGACCAGGTCGGCACTTTATCCTTATCAAACGTGGTTAATACCGGTTGAGTAAACCACGAAACAGCCTGATCGGAATAATATTCAACGTGTTGAGCGATAAGTCGATAGCTCAGTGCGCCTTCCGGGCTATACACGACAGTGTCGGTATGTTCGCTCTTATAGGTCGGCTCGTTGTTATTGATTACCACCTGAGTGGTGTCGTCTTTGTCTGCCAGGTTAATACCGATCAGCACAAGGACGGCCAGCGACAGTAGAATGATAACCCAACGTCTGGTTTTGCTCATATCGATTGACCTTTGGCCTCGTCCAGTTTGCCCTGCGCCAGGAGTAATAAATCGCAGACCTCACGTACCGCGCCGCGCCCTCCATCAATGCGCGTGACATAGTCGGCACGGGGGATCAGCAGCGGGTGGGCATCCGCTACCGCCACGCTTAATCCGACTTTCGCCATCACCGGCCAGTCGATCAGATCGTCGCCGACGTATGCCACCTGTTCCGGCGCGATCGCCAGCTTGTTGAGCAGATCGTCGAAGGCGACCAGTTTGTCCGACTGTCCCTGGTACAGATGGGTAATCCCCAACGTGTTACAGCGGTCTTCTACAAGTTTAGCCTTTCGTCCGGTAATAATAGCAACCTCGATACCGGAAGTGAGCGCACAACGAATTCCGTAGCCATCACGGACGTTAAACGCCTTGAGCTCTTCGCCGTTGTTGCCCATATAAATCAGGCCATCAGACAGTACGCCATCCACATCAAGGATCAGCAGACGAATATTCTCTGCCCTGGTGATGACTTCAGCGCTGACGGGTCCATAACAGGTCGCAAGCGACGCACCTGCGTTACTCATTTCTTTTATCCTTGCGTTTCTACTCTACTTTTTACACTACGCCTGCACGCAGGAGATCATGCATATGTAACACACCGAGTAAACGGTCGCCATCAGCAACCATCACCGAGGTAATATGGCGGGATTGCATTAAATTCAGAGCGTCCACGGCAAGAATGCCCGGACGCACGCGAATGCCCCCGGGGGTCATCACGTCGGCAATCCCCAACTGGCGAACGTCAACGCCCATATCAAAGACGCGGCGTAAGTCACCATCCGTGAAGATGCCGTCGATCTTCATGGTGTCATCGCAAATGACGGTCATGCCGAGATTTTTACGCGTAATCTCAAGTAACGCATCGCGCAGGCTGGCGTTTTTATTCACATGCGGGATCTCGTCGCCCGTATGCATAATATCGTTAACGCGCAGCAAAAGCTTACGCCCCAGTGCGCCACCGGGGTGCGACAACGCAAAATCTTCCGCAGTAAAGCCGCGGGCTTTCAATAATGCCACGGCGAGCGCATCGCCCATCACCAGCGTCGCGGTTGTGCTGCTGGTCGGCGCCAGACCTAATGGGCAGGCTTCCTTGGGTACTTTAACACACAGATGCACATCTGCTGCACGCGCCATGCTGCTTTCCGGACGACCGGTCATGCAGATAAGCGGGACGTGAAGGCGTTTGAGCACCGGAATTAATGCGGCAATCTCATTGGATTCACCGGAATTAGAAATGGCGATCACCACATCCTGCGGCGATACCATGCCCAGATCGCCGTGTGCGGCTTCGCCAGGATGTACGAAAAAGGACGGTGTACCGGTACTGGCAAACGTGGCGGCCATTTTGCGCCCGATATGCCCGGATTTCCCCATTCCCATCACCACAACTTTACCCGCGCAGTTGACGATTTTCTCACAGGCGAGGGTAAAGTTCAGGTCGATGTACTGATCAAGCTCCGCCAGGCCTTCACGTTCAATAGCCAGGACTTCCTTGCCTGCTTGCTGAAAGTCAAAACCCGGTTGCAACTCTAAGTGCGACATAATGCGTTTCCAGTTATCCAACGAGAAGTGGCGATACCCAATACAGCATCGCCAGCCATATGATAAAACCGCCGGTCAGCAGTGCACCCGCGCCGCGACCAATCTGGCGCGGACGTCGCCAGCAGAGTAATGCAAAAATAACACTTACCAGTAGCATCACACTGTAGTCACGGACGAAGGCCATCGGATTGACCTCGCCCGGTGTGATCAGTGCGGGGAGTCCGAGAACGATAACAATATTAAAAATGTTGGCACCGATGATGTTGCCGACAGCAATATCATTTTCACCCTTACGCAGGCCCGCGATAGCCGTTGCCAGCTCTGGCAGGCTGGTGCCAATCGCCACCACCGTTAATCCGATGGTGAGTTCGCTCATGGCAAAGTAATTCGCCAGTACGGTGGCGTTATCGACCACCATTCGCGTTGCCATTGGCATAATAATCAGCGCAATGCCCAGCCACAGAAAGGCGACAGGTAGTCCCCCTTCGCGCGGCAGTTCTGCCACCTGCTCCCGGGTCAGGCTGTCATTGCCTTCCCGTTCCGCCAACCGCGCGATTTTAACAATGAATAGCAGCCATAGCACGGCCAGAAGCAGAAGAAAAAAACCATCGCTGCGGCTTAGTTCCCCGTCGTACAGCACGGATGCGGCCAGAATACTGACCAGCAACATTAGCGGTAATTCGCGACGCAGAACATCAGAATGCACGGTAAAAGGGTGAATCAGCGCTGACAGGCCTAAAATCAGGAGAATATTGGTGATGTTTGAGCCGAGCGCGGTGCCGACGGCTAAATCGAGCTGCCCATTCATAGAGGCGGCAACGGAGACAATAATTTCAGGTAACGATGTGCCTATGCTGACGACGGTCATCCCAATGATGATGGGGGGAATGCCGAAGGTGCGACATAAAATAGAGGCGGCAAATACCAGACGGTCGGCACCGTAGACCACCAGAAGTAAACCAATTATTAACAGCGCCGTCGCTAAAAGCATCTAAAGTCCTTTCTTCAGGTATACTCGCCGGTCCACGTGAAGGATCTTCTGGAAGCCGTAACGAAGTCTTAATTTTGACTTTATGCGGCTAAAAAGTAAAACAAATGCCAGCTTTCGCTAACCAGAGCGGGTAATAATCTGTAAATATGTTGGGTTCATGGCTAAATTGAGCGCCAAACTCTTCGATCAACGAGGCAATAGTAAAGGATGAATCAATGGGTCAGTCTGTGGCGAATCTAGTCGATATGCACGATGTCAGCTTTTCCCGAGGCGACCGCTGCATTTTTGATAATATTTCCCTGACGGTGCCGCGCGGCAAGATAACGGCGATCATGGGGCCATCAGGCATCGGCAAAACGACGCTGTTGCGTCTGATTGGCGGACAAATTCCCCCGGATAAGGGTGAGATCCTGTTTGATGGCGAGAACGTCCCGGCCATGTCTCGTTCGCGGTTATACACCGTGCGTAAACGTATGAGTATGCTGTTTCAATCGGGTGCGCTGTTTACCGATATGAACGTGTTCGACAACGTCGCTTATCCGCTACGTGAGCATACGACGCTACCCGCGCCGTTGCTGAAAAGCACGGTGATGATGAAGCTTGAGGCCGTTGGCCTGCGTGGTGCAGCAAAATTAATGCCTTCTGAATTATCTGGTGGGATGGCGCGACGTGCCGCACTTGCACGTGCCATTGCGCTGGAGCCAGACCTGATCATGTTTGATGAGCCGTTTGTCGGTCAGGACCCCATCACCATGGGCGTGCTGGTGAAGCTGATCTCTGAACTGAACAGCACACTGGGTGTCACCTGTGTGGTGGTGTCTCATGATGTGCCGGAGGTTCTGAGTATTGCGGATTACGCCTATATAATGGCGGATAAAAAAATTGTGGCCTACGGTAGTGCTCAGGCACTGCAAGAAAATGCCGATCCGCGTGTACGTCAGTTCCTCGATGGCATTGCTGATGGGCCGGTTCCGTTCCGCTACCCGGCGGGCGATTACCACTCCGATTTACTTAAAACAGGGAGTTAAGCCATCCATGTTGTTAAATGCGCTGGCCTCACTCGGACATCGAGGGATTAAAACCCTCAGGACGTTCGGGCGTGCCGGATTAATGTTGTTCAATGCGGTAGTCGGCAAGCCGGAGTTTCGCAAACATGCGCCGCTTCTGATCCGTCAGCTCTATAATGTCGGCGTCTTGTCGATGCTGATTATTATCGTTTCTGGCGTGTTCATCGGTATGGTGTTGGGGCTGCAGGGATACCTGGTTCTGACCACCTACAGTGCGGAAACCAGTCTTGGTATGCTGGTGGCGCTTTCGCTGCTGCGTGAACTGGGACCGGTTGTGGCGGCGCTGCTGTTCGCCGGGCGAGCCGGGTCGGCCTTAACCGCAGAAATTGGTCTGATGCGGGCAACCGAACAGCTTTCCAGTATGGAAATGATGGCGGTTGATCCCCTGCGTCGGGTGATATCCCCACGCTTTTGGGCGGGGGTGATTTCACTGCCGCTGCTGACGATTATTTTTGTCGCGGTAGGTATCTGGGGCGGTTCACTGGTCGGCGTAAGCTGGAAAGGTATTGATGCAGGCTTTTTCTGGTCTGCGATGCAAAATGCCGTCGACTGGCGCCTGGACCTGGTCAACTGTTTAATTAAGAGCGTGGTGTTCGCCATTACGGTCACATGGATTGCATTGTTCAATGGTTATGATGCAATCCCGACCTCTGCCGGGATTAGCCGGGCAACGACACGTACCGTTGTGCACGCCTCTCTTGCCGTTCTGGGGCTGGATTTTGTGCTGACCGCACTGATGTTTGGGAATTGAGTTCATGCAAACGAAAAAAAATGAAATTTGGGTCGGGTTATTCCTGTTGGTTGCGCTGCTGGCGGCGCTGTTTGTCTGCCTGAAAGCAGCTAACGTCACCTCTATGCGTACTGAGCCGACCTACACGATTTATGCGACCTTTGATAACATTGGCGGCTTGAGAGAACGCTCTCCGGTGCGGATTGGCGGGGTAGTTGTTGGACGCGTGTCGGACATTTCGTTGGATCCGAAATCGTACCTGCCGCGTGTGACGCTGGAGATTGAATCGCGCTTTAACCAGATTCCAGATACCAGTTCGCTGAGTATCCGCACTTCCGGTCTGCTGGGTGAGCAATATCTGGCATTGAACGTCGGTTTTGAGGATCCTGAACTGGGAACCGCTATTCTCAAGGATGGTGATACGATCCAGGACACCAAATCGGCGATGGTGCTGGAAGATATGATTGGTCAGTTCCTTTACAACAGTAACAGTAAAGGCGATGACAATAAGAATTCTGGCGATGCGCCGACTGCGGCTCAGGGTAATAATGAAGCCACCACGCCTGCGGGCGCGACGAAATAATCTCAGGAGAATCGACATATGTTTAAACGATTGATGATGGTGGCTATGCTGGTCATTGCTCCACTTAGCGCAGCAACGGCAGCGGATCAAGCCAACCCTTACAAACAGATGGATGAGGCGGCGCAGAAAACCTTCGACCGTCTGAAGAACGAACAGCCGAAAATCCGTTCTAACCCGGATTACCTGCGTGATATCGTCGATCAGGAGCTGTTGCCGTACGTGCAGGTGAAATATGCCGGCGCGCTGGTGCTGGGTCGTTATTACAAAGAAGCGACGCCTGCACAACGTGACGCGTATTTTGCTGCGTTTCGTGAGTACCTGAAACAGGCCTACGGCCAGGCGCTGGCGATGTACCATGGCCAGACTTATCAGATTGCCCCGGAACAACCGCTGGGTGACGCGACCATCGTGCCGATCCGTGTCACCATTATCGATCCGAATGGCCGTCCTCCGGTACGTCTGGATTTCCAGTGGCGTAAAAACTCCCAGACCGGTCACTGGCAGGCGTATGACATGATCGCCGAAGGTGTCAGCATGATCACCACCAAACAAAATGAGTGGAGTGACCTGCTGCGGACCAAAGGTATTGATGGCCTGACGGCGCAACTGAAATCTATTTCTCAGCAGAAAATCACGCTGGAAGAGAAAAAATAATGACGCAGTCACTCGCCTGGGCGCGTGAAGGTGACAAGTTGTTGCTGGTGGGGGAACTGGATCAGGACGTGTTAAACCCATTATGGGATGCGCGTGTTGAAGCGATGAAAGGGGTTACCTGCATCGATCTGAGCCAGGTTTCCCGGGTTGATACCGGTGGACTGGCACTGCTGGTCCATCTTATTGACCAGGGCAAGAGGAAGGGGAACCGTGTTGTACTCAGCGGTGTGAACGATAAGGTTTATACGCTGGCAAAGCTTTACAATCTGCCTGACGATGTCCTTCCGCGTTAATTTTTTGTAGGCCGGATAAGGTCTTGTGCCGCCATCCGGCAAACCCCCTGAGGGGGTAGCAGCCACCAAAGCCTTGTCTGATTTATCGGCGAGGCTTTTTGCTTATTTATGACAGCGCAACTTTGCTCTAAGATGTTGGGCTGTTTTCACTATCTGACGAATGAAGAGCCCATGGAAAATAATGAAATTCAGAGCGTGCTGATGAACGCACTCTCCCTCCAGGAAGTCCACGTCTCTGGCGATGGCAGTCACTTTCAGGTTATTGCCGTGGGTGAGATGTTTGACGGCATGAGCCGGGTCAAGAAGCAGCAATCGGTCTATGGCCCATTGATGGAGTACATTGCGGACAACCGCATTCATGCCGTGTCGATCAAAGCATTTACCCCAGCGGAATGGGCACGCGATCGCAAACTTAACGGTTTTTGAGCTACGGGTGATGCGCCGGTAGCGAATATGAATTCTTAACAGAGAACAGAATAATGGATAAGTTTCGTGTACAGGGGCCGACTAAGCTCCAGGGCGAAGTCACAATTTCAGGCGCTAAAAACGCCGCACTGCCAATCCTGTTTGCGGCATTGCTGGCAGAAGAACCTGTCGAAATCCAAAACGTCCCGAAACTGAAGGACGTTGATACCTCGATGAAGCTGCTGAGTCAGCTGGGCGCAAAGGTTGAACGTAACGGTTCCGTGCACATTGATGCTCGCGATGTTAACGTCTTCTGCGCGCCATACGACCTGGTAAAAACCATGCGCGCGTCCATCTGGGCGCTGGGGCCGCTGGTGGCTCGCTTTGGTCAGGGCCAGGTATCACTGCCGGGCGGCTGCACGATTGGCGCGCGTCCGGTTGACCTGCACATTACCGGTCTGGAGCAGTTAGGGGCGACCATCAAGCTGGAAGAAGGCTATGTGAAGGCGTCCGTTGATGGCCGTCTGAAAGGCGCGCACATCGTGATGGATAAAGTGAGCGTCGGCGCGACGGTCACTATCATGTGTGCGGCTACGCTTGCCGAAGGTACGACCATCATCGAGAACGCCGCGCGCGAGCCGGAAATCGTTGATACCGCGAACTTCCTGATTGCACTGGGTGCGAAGATCACCGGTCAGGGCACCGATCGTATCACCATCGAGGGCGTTGAGCGTCTCGGTGGCGGCGTGTATCGCGTTCTGCCAGACCGTATTGAAACCGGGACGTTCCTGGTGGCAGCGGCGATTTCTCGCGGCAAAATCATCTGCCATAACGCACAACCGGACACGCTGGATGCCGTTCTGGCGAAACTGCGTGATGCAGGTGCGGATATTGAAGTCGGGGCCGACTGGATTAGCCTCGACATGCACGGCAAGCGTCCGAAAGCGGTCAATGTGCGCACTGCTCCGCATCCGGCGTTCCCGACTGACATGCAGGCACAGTTCACGCTGCTGAATCTGGTGGCAGAAGGCACCGGTTTCATCACGGAGACCGTGTTTGAAAACCGCTTCATGCACGTGCCTGAACTTAGCCGTATGGGCGCTCACGCAGAGATTGAAAGCAATACCGTGATTTGTCACGGCGTTGAAACGCTCTCCGGCGCGCAGGTGATGGCAACGGATCTGCGTGCATCAGCAAGCCTGGTACTGGCAGGCTGTATTGCAGAAGGCACCACGGTAGTTGATCGCATTTATCACATCGATCGTGGCTATGAGCGCATCGAAGATAAGCTGCGTGCGCTGGGCGCAAATATCGAGCGCGTGAAAGGCGAGTAATAGTCAACGTGTCTAGTGACCCCTTGGTTTTTGTTCAGGGGTCACTGTTCAGCACTTCACTCGAGGGGCATTTTCTCTTTACGCACTCTCATCATCCGTGTTCTGTCGATGAATTCATGCGTCTTTGCGTCGTGATATCGCGACGGCCAAATTACCCAAGGTTCCGTGCCTAGCGCTTTAGCGATAATGACTTCTCCTTTTGGCCATGGACGAGTTAACGCATTTGCCAGCGTTGATGAACTCAACCCATTTCTCCGCGACTCTGCGGCCATTGAGGTCCCTTTCTTGCGCAGTCCTGCGATGATATCAGCTGGATGCCAGTCAATGAGTTTGCTTTCCATACGTCCCTTTCTCCTTTGGTTCACCACTTATGGTTTAACAATTAGCCAGTAGTGACACTATACTCGCGGAGAACGAATGTTCTAAAATGTTCGTGTAAAGGGTTTGTATATTCAGAATAAATCAAGATTTTTTCTAGTGTTATGTAAAATTGTTGTTCTTATTGGAATTTACTGGAATATAAAAAATCCCGTGCAGTGCACGGGATGATGTTATACGAAGAAAGGTGAGGAAAGGATTAACGGTCGCGCTGTACGGCGATATGTGCCAGGCCAATCAGGGCTTCTTTCCATTGCGTTTCAGGGAGTACCTGAA
>NZ_SZWV01000015.1:16570-18264 GCF_005280945.1 Citrobacter sp. wls718 | reverse complement strand
GCTGGCGGGTCCATTCCAGCGAGCCGCAGGCGTTCATGGCCTCCAGAACCGGCTCCAGAAGATGACGCCCGTTTCCTTGCTCGATAGCCTGACGAATCATTTGCGCCTGTTCTGGGGTACCGTGGCGCATCGCATGCAGCAGCGGCAGCGTCGGTTTCCCTTCGTTGAGATCGTCGCCCACGTTTTTACCCAGTTGCTCGCCGTCTGCGCTGTAATCGAGTAAGTCGTCGATTAACTGGAAAGCTGTGCCAAGATAGCGGCCATAATCCTGCAAGCCTTTCTCTTGTTCTTCGCTGCAGCCGGCAAGAATACCAGAGCACTGTGCCGCCGCTTCAAACAGGCGCGCTGTCTTGCTGTAGATGACGCGCATGTAGTTTTCTTCGGTAATGTCAGGGTCGTTGACGTTCATCAATTGCAGAACTTCACCCTCAGCAATGACGTTCACTGCCTTAGACATCACTTCCAGCACTTTCAGTGAGCCAAGGCTGGTCATCATCTGAAAGGCGCGGGTATAGATAAAATCGCCAACCAGTACGCTGGCTGCATTACCAAACGCTGCGTTTGCCGTTGCTTTCCCACGGCGCATGTCGGATTCATCCACCACATCGTCATGAAGCAGGGTTGCGGTGTGGATAAACTCGATTAGGGCCGCGATCGTAACGTGGGCGTTTTCCTGATAGCCAACGGCGCGAGCAGCAAGTACGGCGATCATTGGGCGAATGCGTTTTCCGCCGCCGCTGATGATGTAGTACCCCAACTGATTGATCAGCTGGACGTCGGAATTGAGCTGTTCAAGGATTGTCGCATTGACACCCGCCATATCTTGCGCGGTTAACTCATTGATTTTTTCTAAATTCATCGCAAAAGCCGGGCTTCTCGCCCCGATTACCTCACTGTATGGCAAGGTAACTACGGGTTTAGGGTTAGAAATATATGCTGATTGTACTGAAAAAATGCCACAGATAAACGTTACCATACACGTTGTGTTTTTTTTCTGCATGTATTGACGGTAGCACTTGTCAAAGGCTCGCGTTTTGCGTAATATTCGCGCCCTATTGTGAATATTTATAGCGCACTCTGAATCATCAAAAAGTTGTGCGCGGAAGCGGAGTTTTTTATGTACGCGGTTTTCCAAAGTGGTGGTAAACAACACCGAGTAAGCGAAGGTCAGACCGTTCGCCTGGAAAAGCTGGACATCGCAACTGGCGAATCTGTTGAATTCGCAGAAGTTCTGATGATCGCAAACGGTGAAGAAGTCAAAATCGGCGTTCCTTTCGTTGATGGCGGCGTTATCAAAGCTGAAGTTGTTGCTCACGGTCGTGGCGAGAAAGTTAAAATTGTTAAGTTTCGTCGTCGTAAACACTACCGTAAGCAGCAGGGCCATCGTCAGTGGTTCACTGATGTGAAAATCACTGGCATCAGCGCTTAAGTTAAGAGGAGCAGATTAAATGGCACATAAAAAGGCTGGCGGCTCGACTCGTAACGGTCGCGATTCAGAAGCTAAACGTCTGGGCGTAAAACGCTTTGGCGGCGAAACAGTTCTGGCAGGTAGCATCATCGTTCGTCAACGTGGTACTCAGTTCCACGCTGGCTCTAACGTAGGCTGCGGCAAAGACCACACTCTGTTTGCTAAAGCAGACGGTAAAGTGAAATTCGAAGTGAAAGGCCCGAAAAACCGTCGTTTCATCAGCATT
>NZ_SZWV01000015.1:14212-16503 GCF_005280945.1 Citrobacter sp. wls718 | reverse complement strand
CGCAACGTGTTGCGGGGCTTTTTACATTCGATGGCCGGTAAATATGCTCGTCTCGCCGTGACAACCCGGAAACGAGCTCTTGCAGGGAATACGGCATGAAGCAGCAGGCAGGTATTGGTATTCTTTTAGCGCTGACGACGGCAGTCTGTTGGGGCGCTTTACCAATAGCGATGAAGCAAGTGCTGGAGGTGATGGAGCCTCCTACGGTAGTGTTCTACCGTTTTTTAATGGCAAGTATTGGCCTTGGGGCGATTCTTGCGGTTAAAAAAAAGCTCCCGCCATTGCGTATTTTTCGCAAAGCGCGTTGGTTGGTACTGTTGGCAATCGCCACCGGTGGGCTGTTTGGTAACTTCATTCTGTTTAGTTCATCTTTGCAATATTTGAGCCCAACGACTTCGCAGGTTATCGGACAATTGTCACCGGTTGGCATGATGGTCGCCAGCGTCTTTATCCTGAAGGAAAAGATGCGCGGTACGCAGATTATTGGCGCCATAATGCTGCTGAGTGGACTGGTGATGTTTTTTAATACCAGTCTGATCGAGATTTTTACCAAACTCACTGATTACACCTGGGGTGTGATCTTTGGTGTGGGTGCGGCGACGGTCTGGGTGAGCTATGGGGTTGCGCAAAAGGTGTTATTGCGTCGCCTGGCATCACAGCAGATCCTGTTTTTACTGTACACTTTATGTACGCTCGCGTTGTTGCCGCTGGCTAAACCCGGTGTGATAACGCAGCTCAGCGACTGGCAACTGGCTTGCCTGATATTCTGCGGCCTGAATACGCTGGTAGGATACGGCGCACTTGCGGAAGCAATGGCGCGCTGGCAGGCGGCTCAGGTGAGCGCCATTATTACGCTCACACCGCTGTTTACGTTATTATTTTCAGATTTATTATCACTGGCCTGGCCCGATTTCTTCGCCAGACCGATGCTAAACCTTTTAGGTTATCTCGGTGCGTTTATCGTGGTTGCGGGCGCGATGTATTCCGCCATTGGTCATCGTATTTGGGGCGGTTTACGTAAGCATGAAACGGTGGTTTCGCAACCCCGCTCAGGCGAATGATTTACGGAGAGTAAAATGAAGTTTGTTGATGAAGCATCGATTCTGGTCGTTGCAGGTGATGGCGGTAATGGTTGCGTCAGCTTCCGCCGCGAAAAGTACATCCCGAGAGGCGGTCCGGACGGCGGTGATGGTGGTGATGGTGGTGACGTCTGGCTGGAAGCCGACGAAAACCTGAACACGCTGATCGATTACCGCTTCGAAAAATCGTTCCGTGCGGAACGTGGTCAGAATGGCGCGAGCCGTGATTGCACCGGTAAGCGTGGTAAAGACGTTACGATTAAAGTGCCTGTCGGTACGCGTGTGATCGATCAGGGCACGGGCGAAACCATGGGCGACATGACCAAGCACGGTCAGCGTCTGATGGTCGCTAAAGGCGGCTGGCACGGTCTGGGTAACACCCGTTTCAAATCCTCGGTCAACCGTACTCCGCGTCAGAAAACAATGGGTACGCCGGGCGATAAACGCGATCTGATGCTGGAGCTGATGCTGTTAGCGGATGTCGGTATGTTGGGTATGCCAAACGCCGGTAAATCAACGTTTATCCGTGCGGTCTCTGCAGCGAAACCGAAAGTGGCGGATTATCCGTTCACCACGCTGGTGCCGAGTCTGGGCGTTGTGCGTATGGACAACGAAAAGAGCTTTGTGGTTGCTGACATCCCGGGTCTGATTGAAGGCGCTGCGGAAGGCGCGGGTCTGGGGATCCGATTCCTGAAGCACCTGGAGCGTTGCCGCGTCCTGCTGCACCTCATCGATATCGATCCGATTGACGGTTCAGATCCGGTAGAAAACGCCCGTATTATTATTGGCGAACTGGAGAAATACAGTCAGGATCTGGCCTCCAAGCCGCGTTGGTTAGTGTTCAACAAAATTGATTTGATGGACAAAGACGAAGCGGAAGAGAAAGCGAAAGCGATCGCTGAAGCGCTGGGCTGGGAAGGTAAATATTACCTGATCTCTGCTGCCAGTCAGTTGGGCGTGAAGGATCTTTGCTGGGATGTGATGACGTTTATCATTGAGAACCCAATTGTTCAGGCTGAAGAAGCGAAGCAGCCAGAGAAAGTGGAGTTCATGTGGGACGATTATCACCGTCAGCAGCTCGCTGAAGTCGAAGACGAAGCGGAAGATGACTGGGATGAAGATTGGGACGAAGACGACGAAGAAGGCGTTGAGTTCATCTACAAGCGTTAATCCTGGTGCCGGATGGCGACGCGATTGCGTCTTATCCGGCCA
>NZ_SZWV01000015.1:0-14177 GCF_005280945.1 Citrobacter sp. wls718 | reverse complement strand
CCGCAAATGCGGCCCGTTTTGTTATGTGCGCTGTAGGTCGGATACGCGCAAGCGCTATCCGACAGCATCACCGTCAGTTGTTCTGATAAATATCTTTGTACAACCGGCTTTCAAAGCGTACCAGCGGGATACGGCGGTTACGCTGGTCAGCGGGTTCTACCGCATAGCCAGACAGATACTGTACAAACGCCATGCGTTGCCCGCTTGCCGTGGTAATGAATCCTGCAAGGTTATACACCCCCTGTAACGAGCCGGTCTTCGCGGAGACTTTGCCATCCACGCCAGCCTGATGCAGACCCGCACGGTATTGCAGAGAGCCGTCATGGCCTGCCAGCGGCAGCATCGTAATAAAGTTCAGCTCGTTGTCATGCTGTGCGATGTACTGCAGCACCTGCATCATGGTGGCGGGCGCAATCAGGTTGTGGCGAGAGAGGCCGGATCCGTCGGCAATGATCGTGTTACCAATATCGACACCCGCCTGCTGGCGCAGGATCTGGCGTACGGCATCGGAACCTGCGCGCCAGGTGCCAGGGACATTAAATCGCGCGTGGCCGATCATACGAAAAACGGTGTCAGCAATCATGTTGTCCGACTTTTTCAGCATAATCTTAAGCAGGTCATGTAAAGGCGCTGACTGCTTGCTGGCGACAACGGTACCCGGCTCGTTGACCTGCGTCTGGCGCAGCAGCGTACCGCTGTAGGTGATACCCGCTTGTTTCAGCTCATCTTTAATAATTGCCCCGGCATAGCTGGCGCCGTCCTGAATGGCAAACGCCAGCGGCAGTGGGTCGGTGCGCTGGGGAAGACAACCGGTTAGCGTGAAGCGGTTTAAATCGCCAGGAACGACATCCAGTTCACAATATTGCGCTTCTGCAGAACCACGCGCGAGGGTGCGAACCTGGCTGAACATGGTTACCGGGTAGTATGATGCCACGCGAATAAAGGCGAGATCGTTAGGTTTTTGCGCACTGTAAAGCGACACCGAGAAGCAGTTACGATCAACAATCGCTGCCGCAGGCGGTGCGCTAAAACACTGCGTCATGTCGTTCCAGGGCCAGCCAGGTGCTTTATCATGACTGGCGAAAATGGACGTGTCGATGAGGACATTTCCGGCAATTTGCGTCACGCCTGATTTTTTCAGGGTTGCTACCATATTGCGAATATCCTGACGTTTTAGCGTCGGATCGGCACCAAATCGCGCCACCAAGTCACCTTTCAATACCCCGCCTTCCACGCGACCTTTGGTTTCTAGCGTAGTAGTAAAACGGAAGTCCGGCCCAAGCTGGATCAAGGCCGCCAGGGCGGTGATGACTTTTTGGGTGCTGGCGGGTAGGGCCATTTGTTGGCTATGGTAATCAATAGCAGGCGTCGGAGCCCCAACCTTCTGTACCATAAGGGCGAGGTTGGCCCCGGCAGGGAGCTGGTTGATATACTCGTCAACATTCGCAGCCTGAACGCTGAACGCCGCAATACTGGCAGTCAATCCGATGGTAAATCTGGGAAATCGCATAATCTCGCGCTAACAACCTGGAAACAGGCCGTCATACTACGGCGCAACGCCCCAAAAAGTAAACGATGACCCATAGGGAACTCCAGGGTAAAATGATCATCAAATAGAGAATTGTAGCTGACCTGGGTCCTCGGGCCCGGGTCGGTATTTTTTTGCTTCTGACTCTGGCATCGCGTTTGCCAGGGTGGGCTTAGCAGCCGGGGTGAGGACAACCGCCCCCTACAGGAATGTTCAAGAGGTATAACAATGCAAGCTATCCCGATGACCTTACGTGGTGCTGAAAAACTGCGTGAAGAGCTGGATTTTCTGAAATCTGTGCGCCGCCCTGAAATCATTGCCGCGATCGCCGATGCGCGTGAACACGGTGACTTGAAAGAGAACGCGGAGTACCACGCGGCCCGTGAACAGCAGGGATTCTGCGAAGGACGCATTAAAGATATCGAAGCTAAGCTGTCTAACGCGCAGGTTATCGACGTCACTAAAATGCCGAACAATGGCCGTGTCGTTTTCGGTGCAACGGTGACCGTTCTGAATCTTGATAACGATGAAGAACAGACCTGGCGCATCGTAGGTGATGACGAAGCCGATTTTAAACAGAACCTGATTTCAGTTAACTCGCCTATTGCTCGTGGCCTGATTGGCAAAGAGCAGGATGACGTGGTGGTTATCAAAACGCCGGGCGGTGAAGTGGAATATGAAGTGGTGAAAGTAGAATACCTGTAATTCGCATCTTGGTTAAGATGTTGATACATTGTAAAGAAAGGAAAAAGGCCGCATAGCGGCCTTTTATCAACGAAGAGAGCGTGGCATTTTGCTCTCCTGCTAGCGGAAATTCCCGCGTTTTACACAAACTACGTGTTCAACTTTGGGATATTCTTAGCGTGGCAGCGAGATTTTACGTTCTTTAGTCGGGCGATACAGTACCAGCGTTTTGCCGATGACCTGTACGTTACAGGCGCCGGTTTCGCGTACGATAGCTTCCACGATCAAGGTTTTGTTATCGCGATCTTCCGAGGCGATTTTCACCTTGATAAGTTCATGGTGCTCTAGCGCTTGTTCAATCTCGGCCAGTACCCCTTCGGTCAAACCATTATTGCCAAGCATGACTACAGGCTTGAGCGGATGTGCCAGACCTTTCAGGTGCTGTTTTTGTTTAGTACTCAGATTCATCGTATATTTTTGCTTAGGTTGGGATTGAAAACGGGTCATTCTACCGCCATCTCCCATATATCACCAAATAGCAGTGTAGAAATTTACACCATTGGTTACGATGAACTGCCCGATGGGAAAGTAAAATGACAGGTAAAAAGCGTTCTGCCAGCTCAAGCCGCTGGCTTCAGGAACACTTTAGCGATAAATATGTTCAGCAGGCACAGAAAAAGGGGTTACGTTCCCGTGCCTGGTTTAAACTTGATGAAATACAGCAAAGTGACAAAATTTTTAAACCGGGGATGTCGATAGTTGACCTCGGCGCTGCACCCGGTGGCTGGTCGCAATACGCGGTTACGCAGATCGGAAACAGCGGCCGCATTATCGCTTGCGATCTTTTACCTATGGATCCAATCGTTGGTGTGGACTTCCTTCAGGGCGACTTTCGTGATGAATTAGTCCTGAAAGCGTTACTTGAGCGCGTAGGTGACAGTAAAGTACAAGTTGTCATGTCCGATATGGCACCAAATATGTGTGGAACACCGGCGGTGGACATTCCCCGGGCCATGTATTTGGTAGAGCTGGCGCTTGGAATGGCTCGTGATGTATTAGCGCCAGGTGGTAGTTTTGTAGTTAAGGTGTTCCAGGGCGAAGGCTTCGATGAGTATCTAAGAGAGATTCGCTCCCTGTTTACGAAGGTCAAAGTTCGTAAGCCGGACTCTTCCCGCGCTCGTTCGCGTGAAGTGTACATTGTAGCGACCGGGCGTAAACCATAACCGGCAGATTTTAAACGAAAGTTTGAAAGACGCTGGATATAGAGTATCCTGACGCTGTTTTTAACACAGTTGTAATAAGAGGTTAATCCCTTGAGTGACATGGCGAAAAACCTAATACTCTGGCTGGTCATTGCCGTTGTGCTGATGTCAGTATTCCAGAGCTTTGGGCCCAGCGAGTCTAATGGCCGTAAGGTGGATTACTCTACCTTCCTGCAAGAGGTCAATCAGGACCAGGTTCGTGAAGCGCGTATCAACGGACGTGAGATTAACGTTACCAAGAAAGACAGTAACCGTTACACGACCTACATCCCGGTTAACGATCCGAAGCTGCTTGATAACCTGCTGACCAAAAACGTCAAGGTTGTTGGCGAGCCGCCTGAAGAGCCGAGCCTGCTGGCTTCTATCTTCATTTCCTGGTTCCCAATGCTGCTGCTGATTGGTGTCTGGATCTTCTTCATGCGTCAAATGCAGGGCGGGGGTGGCAAAGGCGCCATGTCGTTCGGTAAGAGTAAAGCGCGCATGCTGACGGAAGATCAGATCAAAACCACTTTTGCCGACGTTGCAGGTTGTGACGAAGCGAAAGAAGAGGTGGCTGAGCTGGTTGAGTACCTGCGCGAACCGAGCCGTTTCCAGAAGCTGGGCGGTAAGATCCCGAAAGGCGTCCTGATGGTCGGCCCTCCGGGTACCGGTAAAACCCTGTTGGCAAAAGCCATCGCGGGTGAAGCGAAGGTTCCATTCTTCACAATTTCCGGTTCTGACTTCGTGGAAATGTTTGTGGGTGTCGGCGCATCTCGTGTGCGTGACATGTTCGAACAGGCCAAGAAAGCAGCACCGTGCATCATCTTTATCGATGAAATCGACGCCGTCGGCCGCCAACGTGGCGCGGGTCTGGGCGGTGGTCACGATGAACGTGAGCAGACGCTGAACCAGATGCTGGTTGAGATGGATGGCTTCGAAGGTAACGAAGGTATCATCGTTATCGCAGCAACTAACCGTCCGGACGTTCTTGACCCTGCGCTGTTGCGTCCAGGTCGCTTTGACCGTCAGGTGGTTGTAGGTCTGCCGGACGTTCGTGGTCGTGAGCAGATTCTGAAAGTGCATATGCGTCGCGTACCGCTGTCTCCGGACATCGATGCGGCAATTATTGCCCGCGGTACGCCTGGTTTCTCCGGTGCAGATCTTGCGAACCTGGTGAACGAAGCAGCGTTGTTCGCTGCCCGTGGTAACAAGCGCGTTGTATCGATGGTTGAGTTCGAGAAAGCGAAAGACAAAATCATGATGGGTGCGGAACGTCGCTCCATGGTGATGACGGAAGCGCAGAAAGAATCTACCGCGTACCACGAAGCAGGCCACGCGATTATCGGTCGCCTGGTACCGGAACACGATCCGGTGCACAAAGTAACGATTATTCCACGCGGTCGTGCGTTGGGTGTGACCTTCTTCCTGCCGGAAGGCGATGCAATCAGCGCTAGCCGTCAGAAACTGGAAAGTCAGATCTCTACGCTGTACGGCGGTCGTTTGGCTGAAGAGATTATCTACGGTGCTGAACATGTTTCTACCGGCGCGTCGAACGACATTAAAGTCGCGACTAACCTGGCACGTAATATGGTGACGCAGTGGGGCTTCTCTGAAAAGTTGGGTCCGTTGCTGTACGCGGAAGAAGAAGGCGAAGTGTTCCTCGGTCGTTCTGTTGCTAAAGCAAAACATATGTCCGATGAAACCGCGCGCATTATCGATCAGGAAGTTAAATTGCTGATTGAACGTAACTACGAGCGTGCTCGTCGTCTTCTGAACGATAACCTGGACATTCTGCACTCGATGAAAGATGCGCTCATGAAATATGAGACCATCGATGCACCGCAGATTGACGATCTGATGGCTCGCCGCGATGTGCGTCCGCCAGCAGGTTGGGAAGAGTCAGGTACGTCTAACAACTCTGGCAATAATGGCACCCCAAGTGCGCCGCGTCCGGTTGATGAACCGACCTCGCCGAATCCGGGTAACATGTCAGAGCAGTTAGGTGACAAATAAGTTATCGTTGCTGATGACCGTGCTTTAATTGAAAACCCTGGGGCTTGCTCCGGGGTTTTTTTATTTATCAACTTATACCCAATGAATTTCGAGTTGCATCAAGGCGGCGACGCAGGGAATCCCCAGGAGCGTACATCAGTACGTGACTGGGGTGAGCGAGGACAAACCGGCTATGCCGGTTTGAACAGCGCTTGCGCTGGCCCCGAAGGGGTGAGGCCGAAGGCCGAATAAAGCTAACGCAGATGCAGCTTGAAAGACGATGGGTATATACCAGGGATAACACTATGAAACTCTTTGCTCAGGGTTCTTCGCTGGATCTCAGCCATCCCCACGTCATGGGGATTTTAAACGTCACGCCGGACTCTTTTTCCAATGGCGGCGCGCACAACACCTTGGTTGAGGCGGTGAAACACGCCAATCTGATGATTAACGCCGGGGCGACTATCATTGATGTGGGTGGCGAATCCACGCGGCCGGGGGCGGCAGACGTCAGCGTAGAAGAAGAACTGGAACGGGTGATCCCGGTCGTTGAGGCCATTGCCCAACGCTTTGAGGTGTGGATCTCGGTGGATACCTCAAAACCGGAGGTGATTCGTGAATGTGCCCGAGTCGGTGCGCATATCATTAATGATATTCGCTCCCTGACAGAACCAGGTGCACTGGAAGCTGCGGCGGAAACTGGATTACCCGTGTGTCTGATGCATATGCAGGGGCAGCCGAAGACCATGCAGGAAGCGCCAAAGTACGAAGATGTTTTTGCTGAGGTAAATCGCTACTTTGTTGAGCAAATAGCACGTTGTGAAAGGGCTGGGATCGCAAAAGATAAATTGTTGCTCGACCCGGGATTCGGTTTCGGTAAAAATCTTACCCACAACTACACATTACTGGCACGCCTGGCAGAGTTTCATCATTTTAATCTGCCGCTGCTGGTCGGGATGTCACGAAAATCAATGATTGGTCAGTTACTGAACGTGGGGCCATCTGAACGTTTGAGCGGAAGCCTGGCATGTGCGGTGATTGCTGCCATGCAGGGCGCGCAGATTATTCGTGTCCATGACGTCAAAGAAACCGTAGAAGCGATGCGTGTGGTGGAAGCCACATTGTCTGCAAAGGAAAAAAAACGCTATGAGTAATCGTAAATATTTTGGCACTGACGGTATCCGCGGTCGCGTTGGCGATACCCCAATTACGCCTGATTTTGTGCTTAAACTGGGTTGGGCGGCAGGAAAAGTGCTGGCACGTCATGGTTCACGTAAAATTATTATCGGTAAAGATACGCGTATTTCTGGCTATATGCTGGAGTCAGCGCTGGAGGCTGGTTTGGCCGCAGCGGGCCTGTCTGCTTCATTCACCGGGCCAATGCCAACCCCCGCGGTTGCGTATCTGACGCGCGCTTTCCGCGCCGAAGCAGGGATTGTCATCTCTGCCTCGCACAACCCGTTTTATGATAACGGAATTAAGTTCTTCTCCATCGACGGGACCAAATTGCCTGACTCCGTTGAAGAAGCTATCGAAGCCGAGATGGAAAAGCCGCTCACTTGTGTGGACTCTGCTGAACTGGGGAAAGCCAGCCGTATTGTCGATGCTGCGGGCCGCTATATCGAATTTTGCAAAGGTACGTTCCCGAACGAGCTGAGCCTGAACGAGCTAAAAATCGTGGTGGATTGTGCGAACGGCGCGACGTATCACATTGCGCCAAATGTACTCCGTGAACTGGGCGCAAATGTCATTGCGATTGGCTGTGAGCCGGATGGCGTCAACATCAATGAAGAAGTGGGTGCGACCGACGTTCGTGCGCTGCAGGCGCGCGTGATTGCAGAAAAAGCCGATCTGGGTATTGCGCTGGATGGTGATGGCGACCGCGTGATCATGGTGGACCACGAAGGTAATAAGGTCGATGGCGATCAGATCATGTATATCATTGCCCGTGAAGCGTTACGTCAGGGGCAACTGCGTGGTGGAGCTGTCGGTACGCTGATGAGCAACATGGGTCTCGAGCTGGCGCTGAAGCAGCTGGGTATTCCCTTTGCTCGGGCGAAAGTGGGAGACCGCTACGTGCTGGAAAAAATGCAGGAAAAAGGCTGGCGCATCGGGGCTGAAAACTCAGGGCACGTGATCCTGCTGGATAAAACCACCACCGGTGACGGTATTGTGGCGGGTTTGCAGGTGCTGGCAGCAATGGTACGTAACCATATGAGTTTGCACGACCTGTGCAGCGGTATGAAAATGTTCCCACAACTGCTGGTTAACGTTCGCTTTACCGCCGGTAGCGGCGATCCGCTGGAACATGAAACCGTGAAAGCGGTGATGGCGGACGTTGAAGCGGCGTTGGGTAACCGAGGTCGTGTTCTGCTGCGTAAATCAGGCACTGAGCCGTTAATCCGTGTGATGGTTGAAGGCGAAGATGAAGCGCAGGTTACTGAGTTCGCGCACCGTATTGCAGATGCGGTGAAAGCCGTATAAGTCCTGAAGTTTGAGAGCCGGAGTCCGAGACTCCGGCTTTTTTTATCCTACTGAAAGTGCCTGTTTGCGTCGATGCTGCCAGAAGTAGCCCCCGGCCATCATCAGCACAAGAGCAGCCAGCCACGGCAGGACCGCCAGCAAATGCCCTGAACGGGCAAATGTCAGGGCAATCATCAGCAACCACCCTCCCAGCATTGGAATTGCGGTACGTTTAACAATATCCACTGGTGATACGCCTGCGATCCCGGCAATGGCAATGATCACGCCAGCAATCGGCGATAACGTCCGGCCAATACCCGCCGAAATCTGAATAGGTAGCATCATCACGGCGATGTCGCTGCCGATATGGCGGCTGATATCCGGCACCATGGGGGCGAAGGAGAAGAACGCGGCATTCCCCGACCCCATCAACGCAGAAATCGCAAAGGTGATCAGCGTCATCAGCAGGATTATCGAGGCGGCACTGAGACCAAATTCGCCGGAGAGTGAAAGCAGCGCGTCGACTGCACCAATGGCTTTTAGCCCGGCTGAAAAAACTTCACCCGCGATAATCAACGTTACGACGGTGGCAAACACGCTGCCCATGCTGTCGAAAACTTTTTGCACGCCAGCCATCACTTCACGTGCCTTGCGATGACGCCAATACTCGCAAATCAGCGTAATGGCCAGGCTAATCAGAACGGCGGTATCCAGCGTAATTTTGAGCGAGCTAAACAGTAAATCACTGCACAGCAGCATCAATACCAACGGTAGCATCGGCAGAAACAGCCAGGCGATCGGGGCGTGGGTTTCTTCTGTGGCGGTCAACGTTTGCATCTGCTGGGTTACATCGCCGCCGCTTTCTCGGCGATCGAAAAAGCGTTGGACGACAATATGGAGCAGGGCGATGAAAAGAATGACCGGCACGACGATGGGAAGCTGATCGTGAACAAAATAGTTCACCACCTCGATACCCGCTGTTTTGGCGGCAAGAACCGAGTTACCGGAACCGGGGCCGAATTCAACCGCACAGGTACTGGCGATAACGGCGGCGACGGCGGCACGGCTGCAGCCAAGGCGGGTGAGCAGCGGATAAAGCGTTGCCATCAACAACAAACCCAACCCCGTAGCGCTACTGATAAACAGCGACAAAAATTGCCCCAGCAGCAACGCCAGCCCCAGTAGGAGATATGGCGAGTTCAGACGCTGTAATGGACGCGAAGTCACCCGAACCAGCACCTGACTGGCACCAATGGCTGACATATAGGTGGCAAAGCCGCCAATCAGCATAATTTGCAGACCAAGGCCACCCAGGCGCACGCTCAGGGTATCGCGGATAAACTCAAACGCATCAAAGGGGCCAAACCCGGTGCTTTTCTTCACCAGGCTACTGAGCGTGGTCATTCCGCTAAAATGGGCGATGAGTAGTAATACAATCCCGGTGAGCAGCAGCACGGACTGGGGATGGTACTTTTTCAGGATCAGCCGTCCGGCAAAGACAATGGCGACTAGCGCCAGCAATAAAGACATTCTTTCATCCTCACTCAAAGTTGCCGTTGACCAAACACTCTCCATCGCGCAGTAACAGCCTACCCGCGGCGAACAGATGCGCCAGCGACAGGTCATCATTGAGGACGCAAATATCGGCGCGTTCTCCGGCACAAAGCTTGCCGCCGGAAATTCCCAGCGAGCATGCAACGTTTGCCGTCATCATGGCCACGGCCTGTGCGATCGGAATGCCCGCATCAATCAGGCGAGGGAGCAGTGCAAGGTTACCGCCTACCGGCGCGGCCGTGAGTCCTTCAACCATACCCTGAGCATTAAAGCGCGGCACGCTGCCATTGCCATCTGAGCTGATGGTGATGCGATCGGCTGGAACCTGAGCCTCCAGCGCGTGGAGAATGGCCTGTTCCTGAGGCATAAAACGGCTACCGCCAGACGTCACGTCAATATGGCCGCCGCGATGGGCGAAAGCGATCGCCTGGTTGAACAGGGCTTCGGTTCTGGCCACGTGAGTCGGTGAAATATGGTGGATCGGAATACCGGCATCGCAAAGCGCAGTAAGTTGCGACATGCCTTCCGGTAGGTTGCCCAGGTGCACATGCAGCAGCCCTTTTTTCCCCGCCAGCAGTGAGGCCACGCGGATATCGCTGACGATTCTCAATAGCTCCTGGAAAGAGGGATATGAACCCCGATGATCGGCGAGGGCGATTTTAACGCCGAGAATGGCCGGGATAAAGGTTATGTCATCGCGAATGGATTGCGTAATCGTCGGGCTGGGTACCGCGTAAGCCCCAGTGTGCATAAACGCGCGCACGCCCTCCAGATTCAGTGACTGCATTTTGGCGTACAGATCTTTGGGCGAGCGAGAAATGGCATCGGTGCCCAGCACGCCGACGACCGTCGTAATGCCAGCTTGAAGCAGATCGCGCAGTTTTACGGCAGGTGTTCGGCTGGCAAATCCTGCTTCACCACCGCCGCCGGTCAGATGGACATGCTGGTCGATAATCCCCGGGATTACCCATTTACCCCGGCAATCGATGACCTCGTTGACGCCATCGAAACGTGAAATATCGTTGCCTACCGCCACAATACGATCGGCATATATGAGCAGAGAGCAGAGGCCTAAATCCTCCGGGGAAAAGACACGGGCATTAGTCAGTAAAGTAAACATATTAGTCCTGTCAAACGTCAAGGGGAGGGAGACTCGGCAGGTGAAACAGAATATTGTTGTTATGCGGTCCACACTAAAGCCATTACTATAACTGTGACTATTTCCGATTTGTTATCGGAGGATACGGATATGGAATGGTGGAGAATGCGACGTGGATAGTAAGTGGTTAGATGATTTCCTGGCTTTAAGTCAGCATGGGAATTACTCCCAGGCCGCCATACAGCGGCATATTACTCAGCCTGCGCTAAGTCGGCGTATTAAAGCGCTGGAAGAGACGTTAGGCGTCCCGCTATTTGATCGTACCACGACACCCGTTACGTTAACCCGTTATGGTGAACGGTTTGAACCCTATGCCCGGCATGTCCTCAGTATGCTGACGGAGGCGCGTCATGAGCTGGCCGCCATGATGCCGGCAACGGAAAATACGCTGGTGATGGTCAGTCTTCACACGCTGTCGGTGAATATCCTGCCTGACATGATCAATTACCTGCGCCAAAGTGAACCGCAATTAAGTTTTACGGTAAACGCCAGCATCCAGGGAATTGATAATCACTTTAACGCGCTGATAAACCGGCAAATTGATTTTCTGGTGACCTACGATTTGCCGTCTTCGCAGCCGGGGCTGGAGATTGTCGGGGGGCTAAAACGCTCATTGTGGCGATATGAGCGATTCATCCCGGTGATTTCAGCCCAACTGGCGGACAAGCTTGATTCTCCAGATGCTCCGATTCCCTGGCTTTGCTACAGCGACTATACCTTTGTCAGACGCATTATCGATCCGCTAGAGCAACATGTTCACCCACGACTGAAAAAGGTCTTTGAGAGTGGGTTAAGCGAAACAATCCGGGAAATGGTGCTGCGCCATATGGGAATGGCATGGTTGCCCGAGTCGATGGTGGCTGAAGAATTAGTGAATAATGAAATTATCCACTGTTGGCCAGATAATTCAGATCTGATAGGTGAAATCCCGGTCGTTGTTTGGGCAAACCTTGACGATCAGCGACCCGTGATGCAGCGATGCTGGGATAAATTGCTGCGTTTTTGATTGATGTGGCGATTTTTTCTTCAGTTGATACAATACACTTAAATTGCCCTTGCGAAGGTTATTCGCATTGGTTAGTATTCACACCCGCTTCAGTGGGAAACAGTTAAACATTCCCGCTTTAATGGTCGAAGCATTGGTACGCGGCAACTCCGCAAGGAACAGGTTGATTATGCACGAAGCTCTTTTAGTAGTTTTCCTTATTGTAGCAATTGGCCTGGTAGGCTTGATCATGCTGCAGCAAGGCAAAGGCGCTGATATGGGAGCCTCTTTTGGCGCAGGCGCTTCTGGTACACTGTTTGGTTCAAGTGGTTCTGGTAACTTCATGACCCGAATGACAGCTGTATTGGGAACCTTGTTCTTCATTATCAGTCTGGTGCTGGGTAACATGAACAGCAATAAGACCAATAAAGGAAGTGAGTGGGAAAATCTGAGTGCACCGGCGAAAACCGAGCAAACTCAGCCAGCTGCTCCGGCTCAGTCGACCAGCGATATCCCGCGCTAATAGTAGTATCTGTGCTGAGGTGGTGGAATTGGTAGACACGCTACCTTGAGGTGGTAGTGCCCTAACGGGCTTGTGGGTTCGAGTCCCATCCTCAGTACCAATATTCCGAAAGAAAGACGCTGAAAAGCGTCTTTTTTTTCGTCTGTATGTTGTGATCCGTAGGTGTGCGTAGTAGCACGTAGGCCTGATAAGCGATAGCGCCATCAGGCATGTCCTGCAAATTGTCGGATGGCGGCTACACGCCTTATCCGACCTACGCACACCTACGCGCTTCACGCCTTAAATTCCGCGCATAAAAAAGCCGCTTGCGCGGCTTTTGTCATTTCTGTTGGCGATTACTTCGCTTTGTTTTCCAGATTCTCTACCTGCGGCAGACCGGTGGCGGAAGAGGCGGTCAGCAGGCCCGACTGGGCGTAGCCGAACAGCTTCTCGCGGGTATCGGTAATATCCAGGTTACGCATAGTCAACTGACCGATACGATCGTCCGGTGAGAAGACGGAATCCCCTTTCTCCATGGTCAGACGTTCTGGCTTGTAGGTCAGGTTGTCGGAGACGGTATTCATAATGGAATAGTCGTTACCGCGACGCAGCTCCAGCGTAACTTCGCCGGTGATTTGGCTCGCAACCCAACGTTGCAGACCGTCACGCAGCATTAGCGCCTGGGAGTCAAACCAGCGACCCTGGTACAGCAGACGACCCAGTTGGCGGCCGTGAGCGTGATACTGCTCAATGGTATCTTCATTGTGAATACCGGTCAGCAGACGCTCGTAAGCGATATGCAGCAGCGCCATCCCCGGGGCTTCGTAAATACCACGGCTTTTCGCCTCGATAATACGGTTTTCAATTTGATCGCTCATGCCCAGACCATGACGGCCGCCAATGCGGTTGGCTTCCATCATCATCTCAACATCGTCGCTGAAGGTTTTGCCGTTCAGCGCAACTGGATGTCCCTGCTCAAAACGTACGGTTACTTCTTCCGCCGGGATCTTCACGCTTTCATCCCAGAACTTGACGCCCATAATCGGGTTAACGATCTTCAGGCTGGAGTTAAGGAATTCCAGATCTTTCGCTTCGTGCGTAGCGCCGAGCATGTTGGAGTCAGTGGAATACGCTTTTTCGACAGACATTTTGTAGTCGAAACCGCAGGCGATCATAAATTCAGACATCTCATGGCGACCGCCGAGTTCGTCAATGAAGTCAGTGTCCAGCCATGGTTTGTAAATCTGCAGTTCGGCATTGGTCAGCAGACCGTAACGATAGAAACGCTCAATATCGTTGCCTTTATAGGTACTGCCGTCACCCCAGATATTCACACCGTCATCTTTCATGGCGGCCACCAACATGGTGCCGGTCACCGCGCGGCCTAGTGGCGTGGTGTTGAAATAGGTCAGTCCGCCGGTGGTATTATGGAATGCACCACATTGAATCGCTGCGATCCCTTCGGCAACCAGTTGCTTGCGGCAATCAACCAGGCGAGCGTTCTCAGCACCATATTCCATTGCACGGCGAGGGATGGCGTCATAGTCATCCTCATCCGGTTGTCCCAAATTCGCAGTATATGCATATGGGACAGCCCCTTTTTGTCGCATCCACAGCAGTGCAGCACTGGTGTCCAGGCCGCCAGAAAAAGCGATACCAATACGTTGACCTACCGGGAGATGCTTGAGAATCGTCGTCATAAAATAAAACCCTGCTTGATAGACTGGTGAAGAGGTCGGTTTTTTATGTTAAGTGCATTTTTATGCAAAATAAATGAGTTTTCATTTAATCACCTTTTAACGGTGACAGGAAGAGTTTAGTGATAATTTCGTTAAATAACGGCGTTGAAGGCAGATTTATCTTTGTTGCACTTTGCTAAATTTGCGCAGGCTGGCATTCATTCATTTGCATAGTAGTAACAAGGTTGACATAAGGGATAGAAAATCAATATACTGTGCGCAGATTTTACGTCCCGTCCTCGGTACCAAATCCCAGCAGTATTTGCATTTTTTACCCAAAGCGAGTAAAATTTGCCACGTTTCAGGCGCGGGGTGGAGCAGCCTGGTAGC
>NZ_SZWV01000016.1:84254-108085 GCF_005280945.1 Citrobacter sp. wls718 | reverse complement strand
CAATAAGTTGGAGTCATTACCAGCGTTCTCAAGATTATTTATATTGCCTCTCTTCAATAATTATCCTTCTGAACGGAAAAAGCAAATGAGGAAAATCCAATTTTGGATTGGCTTATATCGGATAATTTTCGAGAAAGTCTTATTTTATACTTTTAACATATTAACACTCTTTGCCATTAAAAATATGGCGATAATGTATCGCTAACAACGGGAGTTTTTATGGTACTCAATTATATTGCATTAGCGATGCTCATTTTCGTGTTCTTAGTTATTTTTTATGGCGTACTGATTTTGCATGACATTCCCTATGAAATTGCCAAAAAGAGAAATCACCCACATCTGGATGCGATCCATGTAGCTGGTTGGGTAAGCCTGTTTACGCTACATGCGCTCTGGCCATTTCTGTGGATATGGGCAACGTTATACAGTGATAAACAGGGTTGGCATGGTCATGTGTCGCGTAATGACACGCAGGAACTTACCGCGCGGATCGCCTCGCTGGAGAAAACACTCGAAAAAATAGCACCCGGTAATGTGCAGGAATCGAAGGTGAATTGATCGTGGAAACATTATTAGTATTAAGTTACGCCGCTATTGTTTATGCCATTTTCAAGATATTTAAAGTACCGTTAAATAAATGGACAGTCCCTACAGCGGTTCTTGGTGGGATAGTTATGCTGGGCGCGTTAATTCTCACCATGAATTACAACCACCCCTATACCGAGGATGCGCAAAAACTGGTAGTGGGTATTCCTGTTGTCCCACAGGTTACGGGCGTGGTGTCTGAAGTTACGGACAAAATTAATACACCGATCAAAAAAGGTGAGATTCTGTTTAAAATTGACCCTACCCGCTACAAAGCCAAACTGGAAAAACTGGAAGCGGACATTGTCACGGAAAAGCATGACGTTATGGCGCTGGAAGAAAAACGCAACAGCGCGCGTCTTCAGTTTGAGCAGGCGAAAGCAGAGCGCGATAAGTATTACAAAAATTATCAGCGCTACCAGCAAGGAAGTCGGGCTAAGGTTAATCCCTTTACCGCCAATGATATTGATACCGCGCGTCAGGATTATCTGGCGCAGGATGCGGCGATGGATGCCGCCCATGCTGAATTGAACAGCATTCAAAAAGAACTCGACAGCAGTATTAATGGTCAAAATTCACAGATTGCCAGTTTACAGGCACAAATTGATGAGGCGCGATTCAATTATGAACAAACGATTGTTCGTGCTCCAAGTGACGGTTATATCAGTCAACTCCTGGTGCGGCCCGGAACCTATGCCTCGAGGCTCCCTTTTAAACCGGTGATGGTATTTATTCCTGCCCATAAGAATCAAATTGTGGCGGCTTTCCGTCAGAACGCTATTTTACGTCTTAATGTTGGCGACGATGCAGAGATTGTTTTTAACGGGTTGCCGGGACAGGTGATCGAAGGAAAAGTGGTGAACGTGGCCCCGGTAATCCCTACCGGAGCCTATTACGCCCAGGGCACGTTACAATCACTGAATATGGCGCCAGGAAGCAACAAAGTGCTTGTGAGCATTGATGTCGGTGAGAATCAGGCGGAACAGCAGTTGCCAGATGGCGTGGCCGCGCAGGTTGCGGTCTATTCCGCACACCATTTTGAAGCCTTGTCGTTGCTGCGAAAAATACTGTTGCGTATGACCAGTTGGATGCACTACCTGTATCTGGATCACTAATGGCGTATTCGGGCGCAGACGTTGCGCCCGAATACCAGTTTTGCGGAATCAGGCCGCGGCTGGTTCAGGCAATTTGAATGTCGAAACCAGCAGCGCTAACTGCTCGGCCTCTTCTTTAAGCACCTGGGTACGTGCGGCAGCGTCATCGATTAACGACGCATTCTGCTGCACGGTGCTGTCCATTTCAGTTACCGCCAACGTGACTTCTGAAACACCTTTGCGTTGTTCTTCCCCCGCTACGCGAATTTCACCCATCAACTGGCGTACCTGCCGCACATTGCTGACCAGTTCTTCCAGCCGTTCGCCGGCAGTGTGAATTTGCTGACTGCTGCTGCCCACATGAGACACCGACTCATCAATCAACGCTTTGATTTCCTGAGCGGCTGTAGCGCTGCGCTGTGCCAGCGTACGAACTTCAGAGGCGACAACGGCAAATCCTCTCCCCGCATCGCCCGCGCGAGCGGCCTCAACGGCAGCGTTCAGGGCCAGAATGTTGGTCTGGAAAGCAATGCTGTCGATCACCGCGACAATTTCTACCATTCTGCCGGATGAGCCGCTGACGTTATCCATGGTGGAGATCACCCCCTGCATCACATCGCCGCAGCGGTTGGCCGTTTGCGCGGTATTGTCGGATAACTCATCTGCCAACTGCGTATTGCTCGCATTTTGATGAACGGTCGCATTTAACTGTTCCATTGCTGCTGAACTTTCTTCCAGCGCCGCTGCCTGCTGCGTCACCCGTGAAGAGAGCTCCATATTGCTGTCTGCCAGGCTGACCGCGTTATTGGCGACCACCACGCTGCTGCTTCTGACGGTAATCAGGATGGCCGCGATTTTATCGACAAACAGATTAAACGCCTCCGCAATGGCTGAAATCTCATCTTTGCCGCGGACATCGAGACGACGGGTCAAATCACCTTCGCCCTGCGCAATATCATCCAGAGCGCGACGCGTATCGTCCAGACGCGAGATCAGTCTGCGTACCACCAGCCAGGAGCCCACCAGCAGAACCGTCATAATCGGGATCAACACTTCCAGGACGTCCTGCATCATCACTTTTGCAAGGCCAACAATGCGTGATTCTGGCGTGACCAGGCCCACCACCCAGCCGGTGTCCGCCATCGGGAACAGCATCACCCGCGACGGTGTGTTCAGCACGCCATCGTTTTCCAGCGTAATGGTTTTCACCCCGTCGGCAACGCGAAGCGACTTCAGGCCATTTTCGACCGGAGCCAGCCATTGCGCACTGCGGGACAGATCGCTAAATGTTTTCTGTTTTGCGTTGTCGGCCTGCGGGAAGTACAGGATTTGTCCCTGTTTATCGACCACAAACGCATAGCCACCGGTGCTGTTGCCCTGCTGCTGCATAAAGGTCGCGACGTTATCCAGACGAATATCGGTGGTCGCTACTCCGGCAAAAGTGCCCGAGTGCAGGTATGGGATACTGCAGGTCACCATATTGACGCCAGAACTGGCATCCTGATAAACATCAGACCACAAACAACTGTTCTGCGAATGCCCTTTGGCATGCTGATACCAGCTTTCGTTGTGATAGCCATTTGAACCTTCGGCGTTATAGTCGTTGGAAAAATCCAGTTTTCCCTCCGCGTTACGCGCCCAGAAAAAGCTGCGCTTCTCCACGCCCGGAGTGAAAGCATTTGGCTCCGGCCAGATCCCGCCGCCGGTAATAATCGAATTCTTATCCTCGCCAATCAGGTGCGGCACCACGCTTTGGTACAGGGATTCATCGTTAGGTAATACTTCAGCCAGACGTGACAGACTAACGGTCTCGCCCTCAATACGCGATAACACGGTACTCAGTTGGCGGGTTAACCCTTGCCCCGTCTCTTCGATCAGGGCGGTATTGATCTCAACAACCCTGGGCTGACCGCGCCAGAGCATAATCGCGACAATCACCAGGGTGGTGACGGCAAGCAGCAGAATGCCGCCAATGGTTAAACGCGTGGAAATACGAGTAGGATACCAGGCCATACAAACTCCTTCTGCAAAAGGCTAACTTTTAAGCAGTATCGGCACGGGTATTTATATCTTTATGATGATTTATCAGAGGATGTGAAAATATATATGTGACACTGTCACGTATAGCAAAACCCAGCACTGTGGCTGGGTTTTAATAAGTGTTTAATCTTATTTAGATAATTCTTTTTTGATCTCAGCTTTTATTTTACTTAATTCACTCTGTGGATTTTTTTTGCACATTTCAATGGTCAGGGGAACCGCAGTAGTGATCGTTTCGTTATAGTCTACGTAGTCCCCCCCTTTGAAGTCTTCATCTTCGTTCAGCACCCAGAAGGCAACCGGCGCCATGGTTTGTGGGTTCAAATCAATAAACTCCTGGCAGCTCATCCCTTTAGGCGTCACTTCAGTTTTTGTGGTCTCAGTTGCTGCATTGACGCTGACACTGGTTAACAACGCGGCAACCAGAATACCTGCGGTAGAAAGGGAGAATTTATTCATTGTAGTACTCCATTTATAATATAGATAATATCTACACTTGCGCTTTAAACCGTTAATGTAGCTCGGGAAAAATAATACCCCTACTATTAAAAGAATAAAGATGATGGTCGTTGATATGGCTGAAATTTATATTTCGGGTTACCAATTCTGATGTCAGCGGGGAAAATATCGCTCACAATGTGATCGTCCCGACGAAATCCACCGATTCATACCCCGCTTTCCCTACCGTTGCACCAAAACTGAACTACGCTGCACAAATGTTGATCATTAGTTAATGAAGTTACGCATTATTTAACAAATGGCGCCAGTAAACCGGGGGCGCAGACATGGCACGCGTCCTGCATTGTTAATCCAGTAACAACGACACGGCATCTGACAGGCAACTAACAGCGAGACGGTAATGACATCAAAACCTGAATTATTCGCCCGCGTAGAACATACCTTCAGCCAGCTTACGCCGAGTGAAAAGCGTGTTGCCGGTTGGCTGTTAGCACACGCTGCGCAGATCCCGTTTGAAACTGCAGACGGCATTGCTAAGGCCACGGGAACCAGTGGCATTACCGTTGGACGCTATCTGCGCAAACTGGGTTTTCGCAATCTGGAAGATGCTAAAGCCAGCCTGCGCGAACTGCCTGTTATCCCCTATCAGCCGTGGGGAATGAATGAACGGCTTGATTCCTGGCACCAGCAGCAACGTCTGCCGGACCGGGCGCAGCAGTCGCTGCTGCTGGAAATTGATGCCATTACCCATGTTTATCAACTGGCGCAAAGCGACACATTTTTACGCATTGCGCAACAGCTGGCACACGCCGAGGCCGTGTATATCCTCGGCATTCAGTCGACCCGCGGGATTGCCAACGCCTTTTTCAGCCATCTGGAATACCTGCGACCCAAAGTCAGTTACTCCGAGGGCTTGTCCGGAAGCTGGGTTGAGTCACTGAATTCAGGGTTTGACCAGCCGTATGTGGTGATAACCGATATGCGCGCCTACTCGGCAACATCACGACAATATTGCCGGGTCGCCCGCGACCGCCACATTCCGCTGGCGCTGATAACCGATGTTTGGTGTCCGTGGGCCAGAGACTACGGTATTGATTTACTCCAGGTGAAAACCGACACCGGGCATTTCTGGGACTCCCTTGCCCCCGTCAGCTGTCTGTTCAACTTATTACTTTCCGCGGTGGTGGCGCAACTGGGCGACGCTCTCGCCGGGCGCCTGCAAACCAATCGCCAACTCCAACAGCAGTTTGGTCAATTCGAACAATAAACAGGAATCGTGCTATGCCAGAAACCTCTGTTCTGGTCGATCTGTCGGTGATCTTTCCGTCACTGCATATCGATCTCAAATACGCTACCCGCGATAACATTACCGGCGCACCTGTCTACCGGGAAGCGCGCTGCCTGTTACACACCGATGCGGTCACGGGACTGGCCAAAAGCATCAGCATTGCGAAACTGGCGGGCCTGAATCTGGTGGTGTACGACGCTTATCGTCCGCAGCAGGCGCAGGCGATGCTATGGAATGCCTGCCCGGATCCGCAGTACGTTGTCGATGTCGCGATTGGCTCCAATCACAGCCGTGGCACGGCCATTGACGTCACGCTGATGGACGAACGTGGCAATGTCCTCGATATGGGGGCCGATTTTGATGAAATGCACGATCGTTCCCACGCCTGGCATCCTTCCGTTGCGCCACCCGCACAGCGTAATCGACTGATGCTGAATGCCATTATGTCCGGTGGCGGTTTTGTCGGGATCAGCAGCGAATGGTGGCATTTTGAATTACCAGACGCAGCTCGTTACCCCCTGCTTGATGACTGTATTGCGTGTTTCCCTGCCCCCCAAATAACAACACCACACCCCCTTTAATTTCTGGAGCCTGGTTATGAAGACAACACACGCCTTAACATCGCTGTTTCGCCCCGCGCTGATTGCTTTAGCATTAGCGGCAGCCCTGCCCGCTGCACAAGCCGCGGTACCTAAGGATATGCTGGTGATCGGTAAAGCCGCCGATCCACAAACGCTCGATCCTGCCGTCACGATTGATAACAACGACTGGACGGTAACCTATCCGTCTTATCAGCGTCTGGTGCAGTACAAAACTGAAGGTGATAAAGGCTCCACGGAAGTAGAAGGCGATTTAGCCAGCGGCTGGAAGGCGTCTGACGATCAAAAAGAGTGGACCTTCACCCTGAAAAGCGAGGCCAAATTTGCCGATGGCACGCCGGTAACGGCTGAGGCGGTGAAGCAATCTTTTGAACGCCTGATCAAAATTGGTCAGGGACCTGCCGAAGCGTTCCCGAAAGATTTGAAGGTAGAGGCCATTGATGCCAGTACGGTGAAATTTACCCTCAGCCAGCCGTTCGCGCCTTTCCTGTACACGCTGGCGAATGACGGCGCGTCAATAATCAACCCGGCGGTGTTAAAAGAACATGCCGCCGACGATGCGCGCGGTTTCCTTGCCCAGAATACGGCGGGCTCGGGTCCTTTTATGTTAAAGAGCTGGCAAAAAGGACAGCAGCTGGTTCTGGTACCGAACCCGCATTGGGCGGGCACCAAGCCAGTATTTAAGCGCGTATCGGTGAAAATCATCGGTGAAAGCGCCTCCCGCCGTCTGCAGTTGTCGCGCGGCGATATCGATATTGCTGATGCGCTGCCCGTCGATCAGCTTGCCGCCTTAAAGCAGGAAGGCAAAGTCAAAGTAGCGGATTACCCGTCACTGCGCGTGACCTACCTGTACTTGAACAACAGTAAAGCACCGCTCAATCAGGTGGATTTACGCCGCGCTATTTCGTGGTCAACGGATTATAAGGGCATGGTGAACGGGATCCTCAGCGGCAACGGTAAGCAGATGCGCGGCCCGATCCCCGAAGGCATGTGGGGCTTTGATGAAAAAGCCATGCAATACAGCTTTGATGAAGCGAAAGCCAAAGCCGAGTGGGACAAAGTCGCAAACAAACCAGACAGCCTGAGCTTCCTGTACTCGGATAACGACCCGAACTGGGAGCCGATTGCCCTCGCCACCCAGGCCAGTCTTGGCAAGCTGGGGATCAAGGTCAAGCTGGAAAAACTGGCCAACGCCACCATGCGTGACCGCGTTGGTAAAGGTGATTACGACATCGCCATCGGCAACTGGAGCCCGGACTTCGCCGATCCGTACATGTTTATGAACTACTGGTTTGAGTCGGATAAAAAAGGCTTACCAGGCAACCGTTCATTCTATGAAAACAGTGAGGTCGATAAGCTGCTGCGCAGCGCGTTGTCAACGACCGACCAGGTGGCCAGAACCAACGATTACCAGCAGGCGCAAACCATCGTGATTGATGAAGCGGCCTACGTCTATTTATTCCAGAAAAACTACCAGCTGGCGATGAACAAAGACGTCAAAGGATTTGTATTTAACCCAATGCTGGAACAGGTCTTCAACATCTCCACCATGAGTAAATAATCTCACCACGTTTATGCGGAGCCGCATTGGCTCCGCAAGGGGAAGCCAATGACTTTCTGGAGCATTTTACGCCAGCGCTGCTGGGGACTTATCCTGGTGGTGGCCGGTGTTTGCGTCATCACCTTTATTATTTCGCACCTGATCCCGGGCGACCCCGCGCGGCTGCTGGCGGGCGATCGCGCCAGTGATGAAATTGTTGAGAATATTCGCCAACAGCTGGGTCTTAATCAGCCGCTGTACGTGCAATTTTTTCGCTACGTCAGCGATGTGTTTCAGGGCGATTTAGGCACCTCGATTCGTACCGGACGTCCGGTGATGGATGAGCTGCGCGTGTTCTTCCCCGCCACGCTTGAGCTGGCCTTTTGCTCCCTGCTGCTGGCGCTGATTATCGGGATCCCGCTGGGGATTTTATCCGCAGTCTGGCGTAACCGCTGGCTCGACCACCTTGTGCGTCTGATGGCAATCACCGGTATTTCGACGCCGGCGTTCTGGCTTGGTCTCGGGGTTATCGTACTGTTTTACGGTCATCTGCAAATATTACCCGGCGGTGGACGCCTGGATGACTGGCTGGATCCACCGGCGCACGTTACCGGGTTTTACCTGATAGATGCGCTGCTGGAAGGCAATGGCGAAGTGTTTTTCAATGCGCTCCAGCATCTGATCTTACCGTCCCTGACGCTGGCCTTTGTACATCTTGGTATTGTCGCCCGCCAGATCCGCTCCGCTATGCTCGAACAGCTTAGCGAGGATTACATCCGCACCGCCCGCGCCAGCGGTTTACCGGGCTGGTACATCATTTTGTGTTATGCGCTGCCCAACGCGCTCATTCCGTCCATCACCGTCTTGGGGCTGGCGCTGGGCGATCTGCTCTACGGCGCGGTACTTACCGAAACGGTATTCGCGTGGCCAGGCATGGGCGCCTGGGTCGTCACCTCCATACAGGCGCTCGACTTCCCGGCCGTCATGGGATTTGCCGTGGTGGTGTCATTTGCCTATGTGCTGGTCAACCTGGTGGTGGATTTACTCTACCTGTGGATTGACCCGCGCATCGGACGCGGAGGTACACAATGATGCTCTCACAAGAAACGCCCGCCACCTCGCCGAGCGCTCACCGTCGCCGCGACTGGGCCAAACTGTTCTGGATGATGAAAAGCAGCCCGCTGACGCTGATTGGCGGAGCGATCATCGTGCTGATGTTGCTGATGATGGTGCTGTCACCGTGGATAACGCCTTACGATCCCAATGCGATCGACCTCACCGCACGCCTGCTCCCCCCGTCAGCTACTCACTGGTTTGGTACTGATGAAGTGGGACGCGATCTGTTTAGCCGTGTACTGGTCGGCAGCCAGCAGTCGATCGTAGCAGGACTGGTGGTAGTGGGTATCGCCGGTGGGATTGGTTCACTGTTGGGCTGCCTGTCCGGCGTGATGGGCGGACGGGCGGACGCGATTATTATGCGCGTGATGGACGTAATGCTGTCGATCCCCTCGCTGGTGCTGACCATGGCGCTGGCCGCCGCGCTGGGGCCCAGCCTGTTTAACGCCATGCTGGCCATTGCGATTGTGCGCATTCCTTTCTACGTACGTCTGGCCCGGGGACAAACCCTGGTAGTCCGCCAGTTTACCTACGTACAGGCTGCCCGTACGTACGGCGCGTCCCGCTGGCATCTGATTAGCTGGCATATCTTACGTAATTCGCTGCCGCCGCTGATCGTGCAGGCCTCGCTGGACATCGGCAGTGCGATCCTGATGGCCGCCACGCTGGGGTTTATCGGGCTGGGTGCGCAGCAACCGAGCGCGGAATGGGGAGCCATGGTGGCAATTGGCCGCAACTACGTGCTTGACCAGTGGTGGTACTGTGCGTTTCCCGGTGCTGCCATTCTGATCACCGCCGTGGGTTTCAATCTCTTTGGAGATGGTATTCGTGACCTGCTGGACCCGAAAGCCGGAGGAAAACAGTCATGAGCCAACCCGTCCTGGAAATTGAAAATTTGCACCTGAGCTTCCCCGGCTATAAAGCTGACGTGCATGCGTTGAACCATGTCTCGTTGCACATCAACCGGGGTGAGATTGTCGGCGTGGTCGGCGAGTCCGGCTCCGGGAAATCCGTTACCGCCATGCTTGCCATGCGCCTGTTGCCGGAGGGCAGTTATCGCATTCACCAGGGGCGCGTGTCGCTGCTCGGTGAAGATGTGCTGAACGCCAGCGAGAAGCAAATGCGCAAATGGCGCGGTGCACGCGTGGCAATGATTTTTCAGGAGCCGATGACGGCCCTAAACCCGACCCGGCGCATTGGCCAGCAAATGGTAGAGGTGATCCGCCATCATCAATCACTCAGCCGCACGGATGCGCGACAAAAAGCCATCGCCTTACTGGAGGAGATGCAAATCCCGGACGCCGCCGAAGTCATGTCGCGCTTCCCGTTTGAGCTTTCCGGCGGTATGCGCCAGCGGGTGATGATCGCGCTGGCTTTTTCCTGCGAGCCGGAGCTGATTATTGCTGATGAACCGACGACCGCGCTGGATGTGACGGTGCAACTGCAGGTACTGCGCTTGCTGAAGCATAAAGCGCGGGCCAGCGGCACGGCGGTGCTGTTTATCAGCCATGATATGGCGGTGGTTTCGCAACTGTGCGACCGGGTGTATGTCATGTATGCCGGAAGCGTGATCGAAAGCGGCCCGACGCAGACGGTGATTCAGCACCCGACGCATCCCTACTCCATTGGTTTGCTGAAATGCGCGCCAGAACACGGAGAGCCCCGCGCGCTGCTGCCCGCAATCCCGGGTACCGTGCCGAACTTAACCCAATTGCCTGCCGGATGTGCATTCCGCGAACGCTGTTATGCGGCCGGGACACAGTGTGACGCGGTCCCGGCATTACGCAGTCAGGGGCATGCGGATCAGCAGTCCGCCTGCTGGTATCCCCAACTGGAGACTCGTCATGACTGACATTTTGCTGTCGCTTCAGGATATACATGTCAACTTCCCGGCCCGAAAAAACTGGCTTGGCAAGGTCACCGAGCGCGTGCACGCGCTCAACGGGTTAGATTTACAGATTCGCCAGGGGGAAACATTGGGTATCGTTGGTGAGTCTGGCTGTGGCAAAAGTACGCTGGCTCAACTGCTCATGGGGATGCTCAGGCCGAGTCAGGGGCAATACGCTCGCGGCACAGAAAAACACAGCGGCATGCAAATGGTCTTTCAGGACCCACTCTCGTCGTTGGATCCGCGCTTACCGGTGTGGCGGATCATTACCGAACCGGTGTGGATCCAAAAGCGCAGCGCCGAACGTCACCGCCGCGCCCTTGCGGAAGAGCTGGCGTTACACGTGGGGATTCGTCCGGAATACCTTGACCGCCTGCCGCACGCGTTTTCCGGCGGGCAGCGCCAGCGCATTGCCATTGCCCGCGCGTTGTCCTCTGAGCCGGATGTGATTGTGCTTGATGAACCCACCTCGGCGCTGGATATTTCCGTACAGGCGCAAATCCTCAACCTGTTGGTGGCGCTACAGGCACGCAGAAACCTGACCTATGTGCTGATCTCGCATAACGTGTCGGTCGTGCGGCATATGAGCGACCGGGTGGCGGTAATGTACCTCGGGCAAATCGTTGAGCTGGGTGACACGCAGCAGGTATTAACCTCTCCCGCGCACCCGTATACACGTCTGTTGCTGGACTCGGTCCCTAAAACCGGTGCACCGCTGGCGGAAGATCTGGTGTTACGTAAAACCGAGTTACCGGGGAATCGAACCCTACCGCAGGGATGTTATTTCCGCGATCGCTGCCCGCTGGCGACTCAGGGATGTGAGAAGAAACAGGCATTATTGAACAACGAGACCGGGAGTGAAGTCCGCTGCTGGCGGGCAGTTAGCGAAATCTGACCGCACGGGCATAGTGTACCTGGTGTATCAGGCGCAATATGCCTTTTTCAGCGCATCCACCAACATTTCGGATGCAGTCGACAACTTATGATGCGAGGAACGTAGGATCCCAATACGACGCTGGATAACCGGGCCGTCCAGCTCAATACAGGTTGCGCCAAGTTCGGTCATCTGTGTGCGGCACAATGCAGGCACGGCACTGCCGCCTAAACCATTCGCCACCAGGCGTCCAATGGTCACCAACTGGTGACTCTCCAGCGCCACTTCCAGCGCATGGCCGCTTTGTACCAGTTGCTCTTCCAGCATCAGACGTACGGCAGAGGGACGTTGCAAGGTAATAAAATCCAGCGTCAGCAAGTCCTTCCATGCTATGCGTTCCCGGCCAGCCAGACGACTGGTCGGAGGGACGATGGCGATAAAACGATCCATCCCGAGCGGGGTAAAATGCAGGTGTCCGGAGTAGTCCGGTTCAAAGGCAATCCCCATCTCGACCCGCCCTTCGCTGACCATTTCAATCACCTGCTCGTTAATTACGTCGTGCACCGTGACATTGACACCGGCATAGCTGTCGCGAAAGGTCTTGAGCACCGGCGGCAGCACATTCGCGGCAAATGACGGCATCGCAGCAATCGAAATTTTGCCACGTTGCAGTGTAAAGCGCTGGCGCATGGCTTCTTCGGTATTTTCCCAGTCGGCAAGCAGCTGTCGCCCCATGGTCAGCAGCGTTTCGCCCTCCTGCGTCAGGGTCACCTTGCGGGTGGTTCTTAACAGTAAAGCGCCCCCTAACGACTCTTCCAGTCCTTTGATCGCCAGGCTTAACGCGGGTTGCGACATATTCAGCCGTTCACTGGCATGAGCAAAATTCAGAGTGTGAGCTACCGCTAAAAACGCGCGTAACTGTTTGATGCTCATTCTCATTACTCATTCCTTTAACTTGTTGAATACCTTTAATTAACATTAAATTGATAAAAAAACCCAATGAGTGAGTCACAAATTTAAAATTAACAAATCATTTTTCACCCCTAATGATGTCGCCAGGAACAACTGGAGGGGCAAGTGTATGGCTGGACTGGATAAACGGGTCGCCACGTATCAACAGGCGTTGGAAGGGCTGACTGACAACATGACACTGCTGGCAGGCGGTTTTGGCTTATGCGGTATTCCTGAGAATTTGATTGCAGAAGTGCGTCGTCGGAACGTTCAGGGACTGACCGTGGTGTCGAACAACTGCGGCGTGGACGGGTTTGGCCTCGGCGTGCTGCTGGAAGCACGCCAGGTACGCAAAGTGGTGGCGTCCTATGTCGGTGAAAATGCCCTGTTCGAAAAGCAGGTGCTGAGCGGAGAGCTGGAAGCCATTCTGACGCCACAGGGCACGCTGGCGGAGCAGCTACGAGCCGGTGGTGCGGGCATTCCCGCCTTCTTCACCGCCACCGGGTACGGAACCCCCATCGCCGAAGGCAAAGAGGTGCGCGAGTTTGCCGGCCGGCCTTACATCATGGAGCAGGCGATTACCGGTGATTTCGCGCTGGTCAAAGGCTGGAAAGCCGACTGGTACGGCAACGTCATCTACCGCCATACCGCACAAAACTTTAACCCACTGATGGCAGCAGCCGGACGCATCACGGTAGTCGAAGTGGAAGAAATTGTCCCTCCCGGCGAGCTGGATCCCGCCGCTATTCACACCCCCGGAATTTTCGTCAATCGCATTATTCAGGGGCAGTTCGAAAAACGTATTGAACAACGCACCCTACGCCATCAAGGAGCCTGACCATGTTAACGCGTGAACAAATGGCGATGCGTGTCGCTCGCGAGCTGCGCGACGGTTATTACGTCAACCTCGGTATCGGTATCCCGACCCTGGTGGCCAATTATATCCCCGACGGCATGGACGTGATGCTGCAATCAGAGAACGGCTTGCTTGGTATGGGGCCGTTCCCTACCGAGGACGACATTGATGCCGACATGATCAACGCCGGTAAGCAAACCGTGACGGCGCGTAAAGGCGCGGCAATTTTCGACTCCGCACAATCCTTCGCCATGATCCGCGGCGGCCACGTCGACCTGACGGTTCTTGGCGCATTCGAAGTGGATACCAATGGCAATATCGCCTCGTGGATGATCCCCGGAAAAATGGTGAAAGGTATGGGCGGCGCGATGGATCTGGTCGCTGGCGCTGAAAACATCATCGTTGTGATGACGCACGCCTCGAAAAGCGGTGAGTCCAAGCTGCTTCCCAGTTGCACTCTGCCCTTGACCGGCGTGGCCTGTATCAAGCGTGTGCTGACCGACCTGGCGCTGCTGGAAATTGCCGACGGCGCGTTCATTCTGCGCGAACGGGCGCCGGGCGTCAGCGTGGACGACATTGTTGCCAGAACCGCCGGCAAGCTGATCGTTCCCGATCATGTCCCCGAAATGCACTTCAACTAAGGATCTGACCATGATGGATGTTGTTATTGTCGCAGCAACGCGCACGCCAATTGGCAGTTTTCATGGTGCCCTTGCCCCGCTTTCTGCCGTTGAGTTAGGGACAACGGTCATCCGCGCTCTGCTGGAAAAGACCGGGGTTGCACCAGAACAGATAGACGACGTGATTTTAGGTCAGGTTTTAACGACCGGCTGTGGGCAGAATCCGGCCAGACAGACGGCAATTCGTGCCGGTTTGCCGGTAACCACCCCAGCGATGACCCTCAATTTACTGTGCGGTTCAGGACTAAAAGCGGTTCATCTGGCGGTGCAGGCCATTCGCTGCGGCGATGCGGACATCGTGATTGCCGGCGGTCAGGAAAGCATGAGCAATGCACCCTATTTTCTCGACGGTGCCCGCGCAGGATTACGTCTGGGTCATACCAGCCTGAAAGACAGCGTGGTGCATGACGGGCTGTGGGATGCGTTCAACGACTACCATATGGGTATTACCGCCGAAAATCTGGCGGATAAATTCGCCATCAGTCGCGAGCAACAGGATGCCTTCGCCCTGCACTCCCAGCAAAAAGCGGCCGCCGCCCTCGAAGCCGGTCGGTTTAACGCAGAAATCACCCCAGTTAGCGTTCCGCAAGGGAAAAAAGCACCGCGCGTGGTGGAGCGTGATGAGCAACCTCGCCCGGAGACTCAGGCGGAAAAACTGGCGCAGTTGAAACCGGCATTTCGTCCCGGCAACGGCACGGTGACGGCGGGCAATGCGTCTTCCCTAAACGACGGTGCGGCGGCAGTAATGGTAATGAGTGCCGCCAAAGCCGCTGAATTAAACCTTCCGGTGTTGGCAAAAATCACCGGTTACGCCGTCTCGGGCGTTGATCCGGCCATTATGGGGATCGGCCCGGTGGAAGCCTCGCTGAAGTGCCTGAAGCGCGCCGGGTGGACGCTGGATGACGTTGATCTGATCGAAGCCAACGAAGCCTTTGCCGCCCAGGCGCTGGCGGTCGGCGAATCGCTGAATTGGGACAGCAGCAAGGTTAACGTTAACGGCGGTGCAATTGCGCTGGGCCACCCAATCGGGACCTCAGGTTGCCGCATTCTGGTTACCTTGCTACATGAAATGGCGCGGCGCAATGTGGCCAAAGGGCTGGCCACGCTGTGTGTGGGTGGTGGCCATGGCGTGGCGCTAACGGTGGAACGTCCAACAGGAGCACACTATGCAGACTAATCACATTAGCGTACTGGGCGCCGGGCTAATGGGCATCGGCATCGCGACCCACTTTGCCCGTTTTGGTCATCCTATCTGGCTGTTTGATACCGACAGCAACCGTATTGCCGAGATAACGGCTGTTGCCAGCAGCATTCTGGACGAGCTGATTGTCACCGACCAGTTTGCCGCCGCAGATAAAGCATCGGTTCTCGCGCGACTGCACGGCACAACCTCTCTGGCGGATATCGCCGCGTCTGGATTATTAATCGAAGCGATCCCGGAACGGCTAGAGCTGAAGCACGCGCTGTACGCACAGCTGGAAGCCGTTATCTCACCCGAAGCGATTATCGCCAGCAACACCAGTGGCCTGCCGCCGGATGCGTTGGCGGAAAAACTCGCGCACCCGGAGCGGTTGCTGATCGCACATTTCTGGAATCCACCGCACTTTATTCCGCTGGTTGAAATCGTGCCGGGCACAGCAACCAAACCTGAATATCTCAGTGAATTGCAGCAATGGCTGGTCGCGATGCAGCTTGAGGCGGTGGTGCTCGATCGCGCCGCACCGGGCTTTGTCGGCAACCGCCTGCAGTTTGCCCTGCTGCGTGAAGCGCTGCATATCGTTAAAAGCGGTATTGCCAGCGCCGAGGTGGTAGACCAGGTGATGCGTGCGTCGCTGGGCCGCCGTTACGCGATGGTCGGCCCGCTGGAAGCGGCGGACATGACCGGACTTGCCACGGTGCAGGATATTTGTCGCCATCTGCTTCCAACACTCGCCACCGGCAGCGACATGATGTCGCTGGTCGCCGACAAGGTTGCTCGCGGTGAAACCGGTTTACGCAGTGGTCAGGGGTTTTATCACTGGGATGATTCGCGCAAGGAATACATCCAGCAACGCAGAGAGCATCAGCTGCGTTTTGCCCTGAAACCGTAACTTCTCTTTCTGTACCCCACTATAACAATGATATTGAGGAGTCATGATGAGTGTATTAATCGCCCTGGCCGCGCTGGGCCTGCTGATGCTGGCAGCCTATCGCGGATACAGCGTCATCCTGTTTGCCCCCATCGCGGCATTAGGTGCTGTTTTGCTGACTGAACCCAGCGCCGTCGGTCCTGCCTTTACCGGCCTGTTTATGGAAAAAATGGTCGGTTTTGTGAAGCTGTACTTCCCGGTGTTCTTACTGGGTGCAGTGTTTGGCAAGTTAATCGAATTATCGGGTTTTTCCCGTTCAATCGTCGCCGCCGCCATCAACATCCTCGGGCGGCGTCACGCCATTCCGGTGATCGTGCTGGTGTGCGCGCTGCTGACTTACGGCGGTGTCTCGCTGTTCGTGGTGGCGTTTGCGGTGTATCCGTTTGCCGCTGAGCTGTTCCGTCAGAGCAACATTCCGAAGCGACTGATCCCGGCAACCGTGGCGCTGGGCGCCTTCTCTTTCACCATGGATGCACTGCCCGGTACACCGCAGATCCAGAGCATTATCCCGACCAGCTTCTTTGGCACCAACGCCTGGGCCGCGCCCTGGCTGGGGCTGATAGGCTCGCTGTTTATTATCTTTGTCGGCCTGATTTACCTTGAGCGTCAGCGCCGAAAAGCGCAGGCAAAGAACGAGGGCTATGGCACCGAACTGCTTAACGAACCGGAAACGCCGGATAATATTAATCTGCCAAACCCGATTATTGCGATTTCGCCGCTGATTCTGGTGGGGGTGTTTAACCTGTTGTTCACCCGCTGGATCCCGGTGTTTTATGGCTCGACTCATCAACTGGAGCTACCGGGTCTTGCCAAACCGATTACCACTGAAGTCGGCAAAATTACCGCTATCTGGGCGGTGGAAGCCGCGCTGATTGCCGGGATCCTGCTGGTCGTGATTTTTGGTTTTCGCAATATAAAAGGTCGCCTGGCGGAAGGCAGCCGAACGGCGGTGGGCGGTGCGATCCTCGCGGCAATGAATACCGCTTCAGAATACGGTTTTGGCGCAGTGATCGCCGCGTTGCCGGGCTTCCTGGTGCTGTCAAAAGCGCTAGCGGCCATTCCCGACCCGTTGCTCAACGAAGCCATCAGCATCACCACTCTGGCCGGGATCACCGGTTCAGCATCCGGCGGGATGAGTATTGCGCTGGCGGCAATGTCCGACACCTTTATCGCCGCCGCACATGCCGCCAACATTCCACTGGAAGTCTTTCACCGCGTGGCCTCTATGGCCAGTGGTGGCATGGATACTCTGCCGCATAACGGGGCGGTAATCACGCTGCTGGCCATCACCGGTCTCAGTCACCGTCAGGCATATGGCGGGATCTTCGCCATCACCATAATCAAAAGTCTGGCCGTTCTGTTTGTGATCGGCGTCTTCTACACCACCGGCATTGTTTAAGGAGAATCATCATGAACTTAACGGGAAAAGTGGCCCTGGTTACCGGCTCCACCAGCGGTATTGGATTAGGCATTGCGCAGGTGCTGGCGAAAGCCGGCGCCACTCTGATTCTTAACGGCTTTGGTGATGCTGAAGCGGCAAAAGATGCCGTGGCGAAGTATGGCAAAACACCGGGGTATCACGGGGCGGATCTCAGCGATGCAGCGCAAATTACCGAGATGATGCGCTACGCCGACAGCGAGTTCGGCGGCGTGGATATTCTGGTCAACAACGCCGGGATCCAGCATGTTTCACCGCTGGAGACGTTCCCGGTCGATAAATGGAATGCGATCATCGCGATTAATCTGTCCTCCGTTTTTCACACTACCCGTCTGGCGCTGCCCGGCATGCGTCAACGCAACTGGGGCCGCATCATTAATATCGCCTCTGTGCACGGGCTGGTGGCGTCAAAAGAAAAATCGGCCTATGTCGCGGCTAAACACGGCGTGGTGGGGCTAACCAAGACCACCGCACTTGAGACAGCGCAGACAGGCATAACCTGTAATGCACTGTGTCCCGGCTGGGTGCTGACGCCGCTGGTACAACAGCAGATCGACAGGCGCATTGCCGAGGGCACCGCGCCGGATGTTGCGCGCGATGCTCTGCTCGCGGAGAAGCAACCGTCACGCGAGTTTGTCACCCCGGAACAACTGGGAGAGCTGGCGCTGTTCTTATGTTCAGACGGTGCGGCGCAGGTGCGCGGTGTGGCGTGGAATATGGACGGCGGTTGGGTGGCGCAGTAAGTTATGTCAGCCGGATGCGCTCTCGCATCCGGCACATCATCGTTAAGACTTCAGCTGGTAATCCAGCGTAATTTCCGCGTTCAGAACCTGTGACACCGGACATCCAGCTTTCGCTTTCTGGATAATACCGTCAAAGGTTGCGGCATCAATGCCGGGCACGGAAACGTCACTGTGTAGCGCCACTTTGGTGATGGCAAAACCCGCATCCACCTTATCCAGAGAAACATCGGCAGTGGTATCAATGGCGTCTGGCGTGAAGCCAGCCTCACCCAGCATTAACGAAAGCGCCATCGAGAAGCAGGCCGCATGAGCCGCGCCAATCAACTCTTCAGGATTGGTGCCTTTCGCACCTTCAAATCGCGTATTAAACCCATACGGCTGCTGGTTCAACACGCCACTTTCGGTCGACACGGTCCCTTTACCGCGTTTAATGTCGCCTTCCCAGTGTGCCTGACCTTTCTTATGGATAGTCATTACCGCTCTCCTGTGTTGTCGTCGGAGTAACAAGTATAGGACGCCGAGGAAAACACATGACGCATATTGGATAGTTCTGTATTAACTGCTTAAGCATTGACCTTTCAGATGAAATGACCGACCATCCAGAAAGCCGTTATTTTAGACACCGGCTGTTAATCAGGTTGTATTTCGTCCGCGCTTACGCGGGCTCGCCCTTGAAACCAGTAACAGGATTAAGGAGTTAGAATGAAATCGAACCGTCAGGCCCGTCATGTTCTCGGACTGGACCACAAAATCTCCAATCAACGTAAAACCGTAACCGAAGGCGACAAAACCAGCGTGGTCAACAACCCTACCGGAAGAAAACGCCGCGCTGACGCCAAGTAATACCCCGCACGTTATACTGAATAATGATGATATACACCATTGCAACCGCAGTGGTGTTTTTGCTTATAAAACCCCTTAACCCATTCACAATGCTTTATACTTCGGCCGTTTCCCTGGCGGAAGGCAACCTACGATCATAAACAGTGCCAGGGAGGGTTATTCAAAAAAGAGTGAGTGACATGGAAAACGAAACTAACAAACTGCGTTCCCTTTACATCCCTTACGCTGGCCCGGTACTGCTGGAATTTCCCTTACTGAACAAAGGGAGTGCTTTCAGTGTGGAAGAACGCCGTAACTTCAACCTGCTGGGGTTACTGCCGGAAGTGGTCGAGACGATTGAAGAGCAGGCCGAACGCGCCTGGATCCAATATCAGGGATTCAAAACGGAAATCGACAAACATATCTATCTGCGCAACATTCAGGATACCAACGAAACCCTGTTTTACCGACTGGTACAAAACCATCTTGATGAGATGATGCCGGTTATCTATACCCCGACGGTGGGTGCCGCCTGTGAGCGTTTCTCCGAGATTTATCGTCGCGCGCGCGGCGTGTTTATCTCCTACCAGAACCGCCATAACATGGACGATATCCTGCAAAACGTCCCGAACCACAATATCAAAGTTATCGTCGTGACCGACGGTGAACGTATTCTGGGTCTTGGCGACCAGGGGATCGGCGGGATGGGCATTCCTATCGGCAAACTGTCGCTGTACACCGCCTGTGGCGGCATCAGCCCGGCCTACACTCTGCCGGTAGTGCTGGATGTCGGTACCAACAATCAGCAGTTGCTGAACGATCCGCTGTATATGGGCTGGCGTAATCCGCGCATCACCGACGATGAATACTACGAATTTGTTGATGAGTTCATCCAGGCGGTGAAACATCGCTGGCCCGAAGTGCTGCTGCAGTTTGAAGACTTCGCGCAGAAAAACGCCATGCCGTTGCTGACCCGCTATCGTGATGAAATTTGCTCGTTTAATGACGATATTCAGGGCACGGCGGCGGTTACCGTCGGGACGCTGATTGCGGCCAGCCGCGCGGCGGGCAGCCAGTTGAGCGAACAAAATATTGTCTTCCTTGGTGCGGGGTCCGCCGGTTGCGGGATTGCCGAGCAGATCATCGCGCAGATCCAGCGTGAAGGATTAAGCGAAGAGGCCGCGCGTCAGCGTGTGTTTATGGTTGACCGCTTTGGTCTGTTAACCGACAAAATGCCGAACCTGCTCTCGTTCCAGACCAAACTGGTGCAAAAACGCGAAAACCTGCAGCACTGGGATACGAAAGAAGATGTGCTGTCTCTGCTCGACGTGGTTCGCAACGTGAAGCCGGACATTCTGATTGGTGTCTCCGGTCAGACGGGCCTGTTTACCGAAGAAATTATTCGCGAGATGCACAAGCACTGTCCGCGCCCAATCGTCATGCCGCTGTCTAACCCGACATCGCGCGTGGAAGCCACACCGCAGGATATTATTGCCTGGACCGAAGGCAATGCGCTGGTGGCTACCGGTAGCCCGTTTGCCCCGGTCGCCTGGAAAGATAAAATCTACCCGATTGCCCAGTGTAACAACGCCTATATCTTCCCGGGTATCGGTCTTGGCGTGATCGCCTCTGGCGCCAAGCGCATCACTGATGAAATGCTGATGTCGGCCAGCGAAACGCTGGCACAATATTCACCGCTGGTGTTGAACGGCGAAGGGTTGGTATTACCGGAACTGAAGGATATTCAGACCGTTTCCCGCGCCATAGCCTTTGCCGTAGGTAAAATGGCCCAGCAGCAAGGCATGGCAGTGAAAACATCGGCTGAAGCCCTGCAGCAGGCGATTGACGAGAATTTCTGGCAAGCAGAATATCGCGACTACCGTCGTACCTCTATCTGACGGTTTACCCGGCGGCGCCCTGCCGCCGGGTGTTCAACACTTGCACAATTCAGCGACTTGCGATTACACTTTCACCATCGATTAACATTCGGGAAAAACTAAGGAGGATACTTATGCTGTACTGTGAACGTTTGATCGTTTCACATGCTTTTGGCGATCGCCAGTGCTCAAGCGTTATCGGTATCGTGCTGCGATAACTTCTGCTTGAGCGAAGCTAACTTCTAAATCCCCTTCTCTCGGGCTTACCGGGTTATCGTCAGCGATGTTTGACGAGGCGTTTTTACGTCTGTAACTCTTGAGTAAGCAACAATGAGCACATTACTAACCGCACAATCCTTACACGTTGATACGGCATTTGGCACGCTATTCGACGATCTCACTTTTACCCTGAAAAAAGGCGACCGCATTGGGCTTATCGGCTACAACGGCTGCGGCAAAAGCACGCTGTTAAAACTGCTGGATGGCACGATTTCTCCCACCAGCGGATCCATTGCCCAGGCACATCACTGTCATCTTGCGCGCGTAGAACAGCATTTGCCGGATGAGATCCTGCCGCTAACACTCCAGGAAGCCGTACTGGCACAACTTCCCGAGCATGAACGCGCGGGTCAGCAATGGCGGGTTGAGTCACTACTCGCAGAAATGGGCTTTACGCCGGAGAATTTGCACCTCACCGCACAAACGCTGAGCGGCGGCCAGCACACGCGCCTGCTGCTGGCCCGCGCGCTGACGCGCAATCCCGACCTGCTGTTGCTGGATGAACCGGGTAACCATCTGGATTTGCCCACATTGCTGTGGCTGGAGCAGTTTTTACAGCGCTGGTCCGGCAGTTTTGTGGTGGTGTCTCACGATCCACAATTGCTGGATGCAGTGACGCACGGAACGTGGATCCTCCGGGATCATTCCCTGCATGCGTTCGATCTCCCCTGTAGTGCGGCGCGCCAAGCGTTGGTGGACAGAGATGCCAGCGATGCCTTGCGCCATAAGGCAGAACAAAAGGAAATCGATCGCGTTACTGCCAGCGCCAAACGTCTGGCCACCTGGGGACGGGTCTACGACAACGAAGATTTGTCTCGCAAAGCCAAACAGATGGAAAAACAAGTGCAGCGCCTGAAGGATGACCAGACGGATGTCACCGCCGGAAGTCAGTGGTCACTAACATTGAATGGCGATGCCCTGCGTGCTGACCGCTTGCTGGAAATGACAGACCTCCCCGTCTCTCCGGCAGCGGATGCGGCAACGCTGTTTTCCATTGCCGGTATTCGCATCAAAAGCGGCGATCGCGTGGCGATTGTCGGGCGTAACGGCTGTGGAAAATCGTCGCTATTAAAGCTTATCTGGCAGCAATATCAGACGCAAATGACCTCGACATCGCTGGTGCTGCACCCGCGGGTGACGCTGGGGTATTACGACCAGTCGCTCAACCAGCTTGCGGATAACGATTCGTTGTTCGAGGCTCTCGAGCCGTTTGCCCCGCAGCCGGATGTGCGCAAAATGGCACTGATTAGCGCGGGGTTCCCGTGGATCCGCCACGCTCAACGGGTCAGCACCTTAAGCGGCGGCGAACGTTCGCGCCTGCTGTTTATCGGGCTGACGCTTGCCCGCTACAGCCTGTTGATGCTCGACGAGCCAACCAACCATCTGGATATGGAAGGCAAAGAAGCGCTGGCGCACACGCTGCAACACTTCAGCGGCGGCGTGCTGCTGGTCAGTCATGACCGTCAGCTTATCCGCCAAAGCTGCAACCGCTTCTGGTTTATTGATGAGGGTGAACTTAGCGAATGGCACGACCTGGAAGCGATTAACGCCCGCATTCAGGAAACCGCCAGTGAGCTAGCGGCGAGCAAAACGGTGGCAGAGGTTGTTCCTGATCCTCATCATCATGGCGACGAAATACTGGAGAAACTTCTCGAGCTGGAGCTGCGGCTGTCTGATGACCTGGCACGCAAAACCAAACATCAAAAACCGCAGTTGCAGGCACAATGGCGCAAGGAGATTGAGCATCTGAATTCACTACTGGAGTAAAACGGTTGCCGGATGGCGGCATTATGTCGCCGTCTGGCGAGTCTTGCGCGCCGCTTTCCATTTATCCCCCTGCCCGCTTTTCCTTTTACCGCACTCGCTGCACACTTTGGCAAAATTCGGCTATTAGTGTTGCGTTCAGCGGAACATTAATGATAGTGTTCCTCTTGAGGGAACAAGGAAGGTATGGATGATCATGAACTTCAGACACAAAGGATTGCGCGACTTGTTTCTTCAGGGGCGAACATCAGGCGTGACGGCGAAGCATGTCCGGCGATTGCGGCACCGACTTGCCGTTATTGATGCAGCGAGCCATGTAACAGATATCAATATGCCTGGTTATAAACTGCATGCGTTAACGGGCGATCGCGACGGCGTTTGGTCGATTTCTGTTTCAGGCAACTGGCGTATTACGTTTGAATTCGTCAATGGCGATGCATATATACTGGATTACGAGGACTATCATTGATGAAAATGGCTAATCATCCCCGTCCGGGGGATATTATTCAGGAAGCGCTGGATGAGTTAAACGTCAGCCTGCGCGAATTTGCCAGAGCAATGGAGATTGCCCCCTCAACCGCGAGCCGACTGTTAACGGGCAAGGCAGCATTAACCCCGGAAATGGCGATCAAACTTTCAGTGGTGATCGGCAGTTCGCCCGAAATGTGGTTGAATCTGCAGAATGCCTGGAGTCTGGCTGAAGCGCAAAAAAGCGTGGATATCTCACGTCTGCGCAAACTGGTAGCACAGTAACGGTATTGTAGGCTGGATAAACCTGCGCTATCCGGCAGGTTTTAATGGACAAAAAA
>NZ_SZWV01000016.1:72358-84223 GCF_005280945.1 Citrobacter sp. wls718 | reverse complement strand
GCTACATCGGTAGCGCCATTTTTATCAGCAGAACGTCAATGGGTTATTGCAGCCCTTGCTCGTTCTCTTTTTTGGCTTCGGCTTTTTCGACTTCGCGATACCAGCGTGGGTGATGCTTCTTCGCCCAGCGGCGGCTGACCTTCCCTTCGACCATGCCTTTAATCGATCCTTTCACCCAAAATGCCATGTACATATGGATGAGGATGGCGTGCATCAAAATAATACCCGCCGCAGCGTGGATCAGCAGGCTGTAACGCACAACCTGCATTGGGAAGAACTGCGCAAAGTACGGACGCCAGATAATCACCCCGGTGATCAACAGCACAAAAATCATGCTCATGATCGACCAGAACATCATTTTTTGTCCGGCGTTGTACTTACCGACGTCCGCCACTTTGTGTTCATTGCCCTTCAGCACTTCCACAATGTTTTTCAGCCACGGAATATCTTTCTTATCCGGGATGTTGTGGTGCACAAAGCGCACAAACATGAACATCAGCGCGACGAAAATCAGCAGACCGAAGAATGGGTGCAAAATGCGGCCCATTTGCGGTGTACCGAAGGTCTGCGTCAGCCACTGCAGCGTCGGGAAGAAAAACGAAATCCCCGACAGCGACACCAGAAAGAAGCAGATCACCACTGTCCAGTGACAGGCGCGGTCGATAAACTTCGTGCGCACAATCATTTTCGACTTACTCATGATGATCCTCCTCGTCGTCGTCCACTTCCTTGTTCGGGCCAATACCGATGTAGTGATAAATCAGCCCGGCGAAGGTGGCGATAAATCCGGCGGCGGCCAGCGGTTTCAGTGCCCCTTTCCACAGATTGATAGAAGTATCTATCTGCGGATCTTTTGGCAAACCGTGGTACAACTCCGGCTGGTTGGCGTGATGCAGGACGTACATAACGTGCGTTCCACCCACACCCTGCGGGTTGTAGACACCGGCATGTTCGTAGCCGCGCGATTTCAGTTTCTCCACGCGCTGCTCGGCCATTTCCAGCATCTCTTGCTTGGTGCCGAAATGTATCGCCCCGGTCGGACACGTTTTCACGCAGGCAGGTTCCTGCCCGACGCTCACGCGATCCACACACAGCGTACATTTATACACGCGGTTATCCTCTTTATTGAGGCGCGGAATATTAAATGGACACCCGGCAATACAGTAACCGCAGCCAATGCAATGCTCTGACTGGAAATCAACAATCCCGTTGGCGTACTGGATGATGGCTCCGGCAGACGGGCACGCCTTCAGGCAGCCCGGATCTTCACAGTGCATACAGCCGTCTTTACGAATCAACCATTCCAGCTTGCCATTCTGTTCGGTTTCGGTAAAACGCATCACCGTCCAGGATTTGGCGCTGAGATCGGCAGGGTTGTCGTACACCCCGACGCAATGGCCGACTTCATCACGGATATCGTTCCACTCTGAACATGCCACCTGACAGGCTTTACACCCAATACAAGTGGAAACGTCAATCAGCTTCGCGACTTCTGCTTTGTAATCACGTGCCTGAGGAGGCGGCGTGATGGAGTTGGTAGCGGACCTTTTGATGATGTCCTGCGTTTCCATAGACATATGATCGCCTCCCTTACGCCTTCTCGATGTTAACTAAAAACGCTTTGTATTCCGGCGTTTGCGAGTTTGCATCACCGACATTTGGTGTCAGGGTGTTGGCGATAAAGCCTTTACGCGCGACTCCTTCAAAGCCCCAGTGAATCGGGATCCCCACCGTCTCTACCTGCTGACCGTTGACGTTCAGCGAGCGCAGACGACGCGTCACCACCGCAACCGCACGAATGAACCCGCGCTTGCTGCTGACTTTCACGTGATCGCCGTTGGCAATCCCTTTCGCCGCCGCCAGCGTTTCGCTGATTTCCACAAACTGCTCTGGCTGGGCAATCGCATTCAACAACGCGTGCTTGGTCCAGGTGTGGAAATGTTCGGTCAGACGATAGGTCGTACCAATATATGGGAAGTCATTCTTGTTCCCCATACGTAACGCATCCGCTTCGTACAAACGTGCAGCCGGGTTAGAGATGACGTTCGGGTGCAGCGGGTTGGTGCCCAGCGGCGTTTCAAACGGCTCGTAGTGTTCCGGGAACGGCCCTTCCGCCAGCTTGTCGATGGCGAACAGACGACCCAGACCTTCCGGTTGCATGATAAACGGATTGGTCGCGCTACCTGGCGGTGCGTTGTTGAAGTCCGGGATATCGTTACCCGTCCACTTCGTTCCGTTCCACTTGATCAGCATACGCTTCGGATCCCACGGTTTACCCTGCGGATCGACCGATGCGCGGTTATACAGCACGCGGCGGTTCAGTGGCCATGCCCATGCCCAACCCAGCGTATTCCCCAGCCCCGACGGATCAGAGTTATCGCGGTTAGCCATCTGGTTGCCCTGCTCGGTCCAGCTACCGGTGTAAATCCAGCAGGAGGATGCCGTAGTACCGTCATCACGCAGCAGCGCAAAGCTGTTCAGCAACTGGCCTTTCTTCGCAACCAGCACGCCGTTGGCATCATAGAGATCTTCCAGCGCATAGCCGTTGTTCTCTTTCGCCACTTCTTCTGAATGCGGTTCGTCCGGCTGCTTGTAGCTCCAGCTCATTTTCAGTACTGGTTCTACGCCTTTACCACCTTCAGTGCGATACATATTGCGCAGACGATGGTAAATACCGGCCAGAATTTCGCCGTCATTGCGCGCTTCGCCCGGTGCATCCTGACCTTTCCAGTGCCACTGCAGCCAGCGTCCAGAGTTGGCAATTGAGCCGTCTTCTTCCGCAAAGCAGGTTGATGGCAGACGGAACACTTCGGTCTGGATAGTCGACGGATCGACATCGTTCGATTCACCATGGTTTTGCCAGAACGTTGAGGTTTCTGTCACCAGCGGATCGATAACCACCAGATACTTCAGTTTGCTCAGCGACTGCACCACTTTGTTTTTGTCCGGGAAGGACGCAACCGGGTTAAAGCCCTGACAGATGTAGCCGGTGACTTTCCCGCTATCCATCATGTTGAAGTATTTAATGACGTCGTAGGACTGATCCCACTTCGGCAGCCAGTTAAAGCCCCAGTCATTGTCTTTCTGCGCCGCATCGCCGTAGAAAGATTTCATCAGGCTAACGAAGAACTTAGGATAGTTACCCCAGTAGTTCACCTGATCGGCCAGCGTTGCTTTTGGCGTATTCGCCGTCAGATACGTTTGCAGATCGGTCTGTTTCTCAGACGGCAGCGTCAGATAGCCCGGCAGGCTGGTAGACAGCAGACCTAAGTCGGTTAACCCCTGAATGTTGGAGTGACCGCGCAAAGCGTTGACGCCGCCACCGGCCATCCCCATGTTACCCAACAGCAACTGGATCATCGCCATGGTGCGGATGTTCTGCGCGCCCACGGTATGCTGAGTCCAGCCCAGTGCGTACAGGAAGGTGGTGGTACGATCGGCCGCGCTGGTAGAGGCCAGCACTTCACACACTTTCAGGAAGTCGGCTTTTGGCGTACCGCAGATGTTTTCCACCACGTCCGGCGTATAGCGGGAAACGTGCTGTTTCAGCAAGTTCCAGACACAGCGCGGATGGGACAGCGTTTCATCGCGTTTGGCGTAGCCGTTTTCATCGAACTGGTAGTTCCACGACGATTTATCGTATTGACGTTTTTCTGCGTCGTAGCCGCTGAACAGACCATCTTCGAAAGCAAAATCATCCCGCACCAGCAGGCTGGCGTTGGTATAGTGCTTAACGTATTCAGCGTTAATTTTGTTGTTTTCAATCAGGTACAGCAACACACCGGAAAGGAACGTAATGTCCGTACCGGAACGAATCGGCGCGTAAATATCCGCGACGGAGGCTGTACGTGTAAAACGGGGATCGACAACAATCAGCGTGGCATCATTGTTGTTCTTGGCTTCCATCGCCCAGCGGAATCCGACCGGGTGAGCTTCAGCGGCGTTACCGCCCATCACCATCACGACGTTAGCGTTTTTGATATCAACCCAGTGGTTGGTCATCGCACCGCGACCAAATGTTGGAGCAAGACTTGCTACCGTTGGTCCGTGTCAGACGCGCGCCTGGTTATCTACCGCCAGCATGCCGAGTGAGCGCACAAATTTTTGCGTCAGCATGCCGGTTTCATTACTTGCCGCAGATGCGCACAGCATCCCGGTTGAAAGCCAGCGGTTTACCGTTACACCCTGCTCATTCTTCTCAATGAAGTTGGCGTCACGGTCAGCTTTCATTAATTTTGCAATGCGGGTGAATGCTTCATCCCAGCTAATGCGCTGCCATTTATCGGAACCCGGTGCGCGATATTCAGGATAACGTAAACGGTTTTCACTGTGTACGTAGTCCAGCAATCCTGCGCCCTTCGGACATAATGCCCCACGGCTCACCGGATGATCCGGATCCCCCTCGATATGGTAAATCGATTCTTTGGCATTTTTTGCTCCATCACCCAGGCTATACATTAATAGCCCGCAACCTACGGAACAGTATGTGCAGGTGTTTCGGATCTCTTTCGCGCGTATCAGCTTGTAATTTCGCGCCTGAGCCAGAGCCATCTTGGGTGCAAAACCCAGTGCGGCTACTGTTGTTCCCGCCATACCGCCCGCGCAGATTTTAAAGAATTGTCTGCGGCTGACGTCCATTGCTTTCCTCTTTTTTGCAGGGATGCGTACACTGGCACCTTCTCGTTGCACTAAAGCGGCAGCTTGAAAGGTGATGCGTACAACTTCGCGACGAAACTAACAGCTATATCCATAAATTTTTTGCGTCAAATCAATAACGAAACGGTTCCGCTACTAAATAGTGCAGTTTGTTTAACCCTCATACCCACAAGGGGTTAGCCAAAAGCTAATTCGTTAGCGTGCTACGACCTAAAAGTGCTATACATTTCAGCTCCATTTTTTTGCCAGTACTATGGACAGACAAACCGAATGACAAAACAAAAAGCAACGTTGATTGGGCTTATCGCCATCATCCTCTGGAGCACCATGGTTGGGCTGATCCGTGGCGTTAGCGAGGGACTGGGGCCTGCGGGCGGCGCTGCCATGATCTTTTCTTTAAGCGGTCTGCTGCTAATATTCACCGTTGGCTTCCCGAATATCCGTCAGTTTCCTGTTCGCTATTTAATCGCCGGCAGCGTACTGTTCGTTAGCTATGAAATATGTTTAGCGTTAGCGCTGGGCTATGCCGCCACCCGCCACCAGGCGATTGAGGTCGGTATGGTTAATTATCTCTGGCCCAGCCTGACCATATTGTTTGCGATATTATTTAATGGTCAAAAAACAACCTGGCTGGTTATCCCCGGATTAATCGTGGCATTGACCGGTGTTTGCTGGGTATTAGGTGGAGATAATGGACTTAACTTAGGTGAAATTGTCAGCAACGTCGCCAGTAGCCCGCTCAGTTATTTTCTCGCTTTTCTTGGCGCATTTATCTGGGCGACCTATTGCACTGTGACCAATAAATATGCAAAAGGCTTTAACGGCATCACCGTGTTCGTTTTACTGACGGCCACCAGTTTGTGGATTTATTATTTTATTACGCCACAACCTGAGATGGTATTCAGCACGCCGGTGACCATTAAACTGTTTACCGCCGCATTAACCTTAGGATTTGCCTATGCGGCGTGGAATATCGGTATCCTGCACGGGAATGTCACGGTTATGGCCGTTGGCTCTTATTTCACACCGGTCCTCTCTTCAGCACTTGCCGCCGTGCTGCTGAGCGCCCCGCTGTCATTTTCGTTCTGGCAAGGTGCACTGATGGTCTGCGCTGGCTCTTTGCTGTGCTGGCTGGCAACACGCCGCGCCTGAAAAAAGATGCCGGGTGGAGCCTAAAAACGAAATCCGGTTATATTATCGTCACATTAATGGATATTTATTGTTCATTCCGCTTGTGTTTTATGTTTTATTTTGTTTAATTAAATGTTAAAAATATGGTAATTAATTAACCCATGAAAGTATTGCATGGTTATCTATATCCCTCTAAATGTATATATTACACATGCGCAATTAACGCTAATTAAACCATAGCCAGCATAATAGTTCCTTGTGTAAATATACCCATATCGATAAATCACATATTACGACTAATATAATCAGTTGTATTAAGTAGATCTAGATCACACAACTTCAAATATTCTGCAATATCATGAAACTTATTATTGAACTCATACCACAAGGTCATTTAAAAATAGTTCGCCATTGACGAACCCCTTCGTTTAGCAATGGTTTAGGAATCACACCAAGAAGAAAATTATAAGGATTATTTAGAATGAAACTTAAATTAGTTGCAGTGGCAGTGACTTCCCTGTTGGCAGCAGGTGCGGTAAACGCAGCTGAGGTATATAACAAAGACGGCAACAAACTGGATCTGTACGGTAAAGTTCACGCTCAGCATTACTTCTCTGACGACAACGGCAGCGATGGCGACAAAACTTACGCACGTATGGGCTTCAAAGGCGAAACCCAGATCAACGACCAGTTGGTTGGTTATGGCCAGTGGGAATACGAATTTAAAGGCAACCGTTCTGAAAGTCAGGGTTCCGAAGCAGACAAAACCCGTCTGGCATTCGCTGGCCTGAAATTCGCTGAATACGGTTCTTTCGACTACGGCCGTAACTACGGCGTAGCTTACGACATCGGCGCATGGACCGACGTTCTGCCTGAGTTCGGTGGTGATACCTGGACCCAGACTGACGTGTTCATGACCCAGCGTGCTACCGGCGTTGCAACCTACCGTAACACCGACTTCTTCGGTCTGGTTGAAGGTCTGAACTTTGCCGCGCAGTACCAGGGTAAAAATGACCGTAGCGACGTTCAAGAAGCGAATGGCGACGGTTTCGGTCTGTCTACCACTTATGAGTACGAAGGCTTCGGTGTAGGTGCAACCTATGCGAAATCTGACCGTACCGACGAGCAGAACAACCGTAACAACATCTTCAAAGCTAATGGTGAAAACGCTGAAGTATGGGCTGCTGGCCTGAAATATGATGCGAACAACATCTACCTGGCAACCACATACTCTGAAACCCGCAACATGACCACTTATGGTTCCAACGTTGCCGGTATCGCTGAGAAAGCGCAGAACTTTGAAGCTGTGGCTCAGTACCAGTTCGACTTCGGTCTGCGTCCGTCCATCGCTTACCTGAAATCCAAAGGTAAAGACATTGCCGTCTTCGGCGACCAGGATCTGGTTGAATACGTAGACCTGGGTGCGACCTACTACTTCAACAAAAACATGTCCACCTTCGTTGATTACAAAATCAACCTGCTGGATGACAACAACTTCACACGTATTGCTGGTGTAAGCACCGACAACGTTGTGGCTGTTGGCCTGAACTACCAGTTCTAATTTTGTTGTAAGTGAAATACAAAGCCAGTCCTCTACGGGCTGGCTTTTTCTCTTGAAGTAGACTCGGTCATAAGGAGTATGACGTGCAGACGTTCACAGGTCGTTGTCTTTGCGGACAAAGTCATTTTACCGTTAACGTCGACATGCTTGATGTCTATGCCTGCCACTGCACGCTGTGCCAGAAGTGGTCTGGCGGCATCGCCATGTATCTGGAAGCCAGCGGTCATCCGCTGATGTCGCCAGAATCTGCGGAACCTTCGCACTTTCCTTCTTCAAATCGTGGTGAACGTTTCTTCTGTTCCGGTTGCGGGTGCCCGCTGTGGTTTACGCTGACCGACAGCGAACGCTACTTTATTCCGTGGACATTGCTGGAACTGAACGAAGTAGACCGCCGCCGCCTGATTTTAGCGGCAGAGATCTACACCGAAACACAGCCTGCGTTCTGGAGACTGACGGGGCAATACGCTCGACTGAGTGGAAAAGAAGTCGAAGAGATGGATTACCCCTGCCATTTAGCCCACTAGTTATTGCTGTTTCACTTTTGCCAGACTGAACCACATTCCTACCGCCAGGACGATCAGCATGCTGCCCGCGCTGCTCAATGCCACGCTATGCGACCAGGTAAAGGCGTCTCTGGCGGCCGTCAACAGCGCCTCACTGAGTGAGGGCGGAAGCGAGTGCGCCAGCTGTACCGCTTCCCCCATCGATGATGAGGCGCGCTCAAGCTCCTGCGGGTTAAGTCCTGCAGGCGGCAGAATTGACGCGGAAAAACTGCGGCTTAGCAGTAAACCAAAAATCGCGATCCCCAGACCCGCACCCAACTCGTAGGCCATGGTTTCGATAGCCCCGGCAGCGGCCGCTTTTTCTGCGGGTGCCGCCGCCATAATGGCCGCCGTGGAGGCTAACAGCGCGCTGGCGGCACTGAAGCCCAACAGGGCCATTAATATCCAGGCCTGGATCTGCTGGGTGCTAAAATCGGTCATCGCCAGCCCATAGAAGCTGACGGCACTCAGCGCCATGCCCGCGGTAGCCACGCAACGTAGTCCCAGGCGCGATACCAGCATCCCGGCAATCGGCCCGCTGAATCCACTGGCCAGCATCACTGGCAGCATAAAGAGACCCGCCTGATACGGTGTTAATCCGTGCACAAACTGCAGTTCCTGGGCCATTAATAGTTCAAAGCCTACCAGGGTTATCATCGCAGTCATTGCCATGACAACGCCGCTTAAGATAATGCGATGGGTAAACAGTCGCATATCGATCATCGGGCGCGATGCGGCAAGCTGGATGCGCACGAACTGCCCCAGCAGTAAAGCGCCCACCAACAGCGTCAGCACAATCACGCCCGTCGCGATGTGTCCCTTCAGCGCCGTTTTCGCGCTATACACCAGCAGCAGAATGGCGACAATCAGCATAATCGCATGACCGAAATTTAATGACTGATCGCGACGACCGGTTTGGCGCGGAACGTAACGCGCGGTCAATGCCATCACCACTAACACAATCGGCACATTGATTAAGAATACAGAACCCCAATAGAAGTGCTCCAGCAGCATACCGCCAACCAGCGGACCAAATGCTGCCCCGCCGGAACCGACCGCCGCCCAGACGCCAAGCGCCATATTACGGTGGCGCTGTTCAGCAAAGGTCGCACGAATACCGGCCAGCGTCGCCGGGACGATCATTGCCGCACCAATTGCCAGCACGGCGCGCGTGGCGATAAGCCATCCGGCGGTATGGGCAAAGGCTGCAGCCAGCGAGGCCAGACCAAACAGGCCTCCGCCCAACAGCAGCAGGCGTTTAAAGCCAATGCGATCGCCCAGTGCCCCCATCGGCAGCACCATCCCTGCCATCACCAGGGAATAAATATCAATGATCCACAGCAGCTCGTTACCACTGGCACCCAGCGTCATACTCAGCGTGGGCGCGGCAACGTGCAGCACCGTTGCATCAATCGCAACAGGGATGTAGACCAGCACAATAATCACTAACGTTAACCACTGACGAAACATAAAACTCCCTACAAAACTTAAACTGGACACATGTCCAGCTTTAACGATCCTACGGAAAATTGAACATATGTCCAACTTTTTGTTAGACTGCCTTCAACGTAGGTAGAGGGGGATGTATGAGTTATTTGAATCGGGATGAACGTCGGGAAGTGATTCTGCAGGCGGCAATGCGCGTCGCGCTGGAAGAAGGGTTTAGCGCCATGACGGTACGACGCATTGCAACCGAGGCGAAAGTGGCGACCGGCCAACTGCATCACCATTTCACGTCAGCCGGTGAGCTTAAGTCTCAGGCGTTTGTTCGTCTGATTCGTACCCTGCTTGATGCGGAACAGGTCAGCGAAGGTGCGACCTTCCGCGAGCAACTCCACGCTATGCTTGGCAGTGATGACGGCGGGTTTGAGCCGTACATTAAACTCTGGCGAGAAGCGCAGATCCTGGCTGACAAAGACCCCGAAATCAAAAGCGCCTACCTACTGACCATGCGCATGTGGCATGAAGAAACAACGGCGATCATTCTTCGCGGCCAGCAAGAAGGTGAGTTTTTGGCCGAACCGGATGCCGCCGACGTCGCCTGGCGCTTGATCGGTCTCGTGTGTGGCCTCGACGGTATGTATGCGCTGGGGATGTCAGAAATGGCGGATCCGGCCTTTACACGGCATCTGGATCGAATGATTCGTCTGGAGCTGTTTAGTTAATGTTATTGATACATTAATAATGTATCTTTTATATTTACAATTAGTAACACATAAGCAACGCTTAATTCTCCCCACACTCCGCACTATTGCGCTTTTTTATCTATCCTTTCATTCAATATTCTTAACGCTTTTCAATAATTTCTAATCAGGGCCAGTACGGCTCTGTATGCGTTTATTTCTTGAACGACGTGCGCATGTGAGGATAATATGTCACCTTCAAATGAGAAAAATAATCGTTATCTTTTAACCGACTGGAAACCAGAAAATGCCGCCTTTTGGGAAAATAAAGGTAAGCATATTGCCCGAAGAAACCTCTGGATATCAGTCAGTTGTCTCCTTCTTGCGTTCTGTGTCTGGATGCTATTTAGCGCCGTAGCAGTAAACTTAAATAAAATTGGTTTTAATTTCACCACCGATCAACTTTTTTTATTAACCGCATTACCGTCCCTTTCTGGTGCAATATTACGCGTCCCCTACTCCTTTATGGTGCCTATATTTGGCGGCCGCCGCTGGACGGTTTTTAGCACTGCGATTCTTGTTATCCCGTGCCTGTGGCTCGGATTTGCGGTGCAAAATACAGCTACTCCGTTTGGCGTATTTATCGTTATTGCGCTGATGTGTGGTTTTGCTGGCGCTAACTTTGCCTCCAGCATGGGCAATATCAGCTTCTTCTTCCCGAAAGCGAAGCAAGGCAGCGCACTCGGCGTTAACGGCGGTCTCGGCAATCTGGGTGTCAGCGTGATGCAATTGATCGCTCCACTGGTGATTTTTCTGCCTATTTTTACCTTCCTCGGCGTCCAGGGCGTGCCGCAACCTGATGGTTCGTTACTGTCATTGACCAACGCCGCCTGGATTTGGGTGCCGTTGCTGCTGCTCTCCACTCTGGCAGCGGGCATCGGCATGAACGATATCGCCAGTTCCAAAGCCTCTATCGCCTCACAGCTGCCGGTACTGAAGCGTTTTCATCTGTGGCTGTTAAGCCTGTTGTATCTCGCCACCTTCGGTTCATTTATCGGTTTTTCCGCCGGGTTTGCCATGCTGGCCAAAACCCAGTTTCCTGACGTAAATATTCTGCAACTGGCGTTCTTTGGGCCGTTTATCGGCGCACTGGCGCGCTCTGCGGGCGGCGTTATCTCGGACAAGTTTGGCGGTGTGCGGGTGACGTTAATCAACTTTATGTTTATGGCACTGTTTAGCGGCCTGCTGTTCCTCACCTTGCCGGGTTCGGGTTCTGGAAACTTCACCGCCTTCTACCTGGTGTTTATGGGACTGTTCCTGACCGCCGGTCTGGGCAGCGGCTCAACTTTCCAGATGATTGCGGTTATCTTTCGCAAAATAACCATTTACCGCGTGAAATTGCACGGTGGTACGGAAGAACAGGCCCAGCGCGAAGCGGTAACCGACACCGCAGCGGCCCTTGGTTTTATCTCGGCCATTGGCGCAGTGGGTGGTTTCTTTATTCCGAAAGCCTTCGGTACCTCGCTGGCGCTGACTGGATCACCAGTGGGCGCCATGAAAATATTTTTAGTGTTTTACATCGTCTGCGTGCTGGTGACCTGGCTGGTCTATGGCCGCAAATCACAAAAAAAATAACAACTATTTGGCCTGCAGATCGTAGGCAGCGTCCATTAGGAGCAGGAGAAATGTCATGAGTAAACTGTTGGATCGCTTTCGTTACTTTAAACAAAAGGGCGATACGTTTGCCGACGGGCACGGGCAAGTCATGCACACCAATAGGGATTGGGAAGACAGCTATCGTCAGCGCTGGCAGTTCGATAAAATTGTCCGCTCGACCCACGGCGTCAACTGT
>NZ_SZWV01000016.1:70255-72294 GCF_005280945.1 Citrobacter sp. wls718 | reverse complement strand
ACCTGGGAAACCCAGCAAACTGACTATCCACGCACCCGCCCGGACCTGCCCAACCATGAACCTCGCGGATGCCCGCGCGGTGCCAGCTATTCCTGGTATCTTTACAGCGCCAACCGCCTGAAATACCCGCTGGTGCGTAAACGCCTGGTCGAACTGTGGCGCGACGCCCTTTCCCGCCAGCCCGACCCGGTGCTGGCGTGGGAATCCATTATGCACGATCCGCAAAAGTGCCAGAGCTACAAACAGGTACGCGGACGTGGCGGATTTATCCGTTCCAACTGGAAAGAGTTAAATCAACTGATCGCCGCCGCTAACGTCTGGACGGTGAAAACCTACGGCCCGGATCGCGTAGCCGGATTCTCCCCCATCCCTGCCATGTCGATGGTCTCCTACGCAGCGGGGACACGCTATCTGTCGCTGCTCGGCGGCACCTGCCTGAGCTTCTATGACTGGTACTGTGACTTGCCTCCAGCCTCACCTATGACCTGGGGCGAGCAGACTGACGTGCCGGAATCCGCCGACTGGTATAACTCCAGCTATATCATTGCCTGGGGCTCAAACGTTCCGCAGACCCGTACGCCAGATGCTCACTTCTTTACCGAAGTCCGCTATAAAGGCACCAAGACCATCGCTATTACGCCGGACTACTCGGAAGTTGCCAAGCTGTGCGATCAGTGGCTGGCACCGAAGCAAGGCACTGACAGCGCGCTGGCGATGGCCATGGGTCACGTTATCCTCAAAGAATTCCATCTTGATAAGCCCAGCGACTACTTCATCAACTATTGCCGCCGTTATACCGATATGCCGATGTTGGTGCTGCTGGATGCCCGGGAAGACGGTAGCTTTGTACCAGGACGGATGATGCGCGCCTCGGACCTCGTCGACGGACTGGGTGAAAGTAATAACCCTGAATGGAAAACCGTGGCCTTCAACAACGCCGGTGAACTGGTGGTACCGAATGGTTCTATTGGTTTTCGCTGGGGCGAAAAAGGCAAATGGAACCTCGAGTCGCTGGCTGCCGGCACGGAAACAGAACTGTCCCTGTCATTACTCGGCCAGCATGATGAGGTGGCGGGTGTGGCGTTCCCCTATTTTGGTGGTAACGAAAATCCGCATTTTCGCAGCGTGAAGCAGGAGCCGGTGCTGGTGCGTAAACTACCGGTTAAGCACCTTACCCTCACTGATGGCCGCCGTTGTCCGGTGGTCAGCGTGTACGATTTAGTCCTGGCGAACTACGGGCTCGATCGCGGACTCGATGATGACCTCGCGGCCCGTGATTACAGTGAGATTAAAGCCTACACCCCGGCCTGGGGCGAACAAATCACCGGCGTGCCTCGCCGTCATATCGAACAAATTGCCCGTGAATTTGCCGATACCGCGCACAAAACCCATGGTCGTTCGATGATCATCCTCGGGGCAGGCGTCAACCACTGGTACCACATGGACATGAACTACCGTGGGATGATTAACATCCTGGTGTTCTGTGGCTGTGTCGGTCAAAGCGGCGGCGGCTGGGCGCACTATGTAGGACAGGAAAAACTGCGCCCGCAGACCGGCTGGTTACCGTTGGCCTTTGCGCTGGACTGGAACCGCCCTCCGCGTCAGATGAACAGCACCTCGTTTTTCTACAACCATTCCAGCCAGTGGCGCTATGAAAAAGTCACCGCCCAGGAGTTGCTCTCTCCGCTGGCCGACGCGTCGAAATTTACCGGACATCTGATCGATTTCAACGTCCGTGCCGAGCGTATGGGCTGGCTGCCTTCTGCCCCACAGCTCAACCTGAACCCATTAACCGTTAAAGCCCGAGCGGAACAGACGGGATTATCTCCAGCGGAATACACCGCGCAGGCGCTGAAGTCCGGTGATATCCGCATGGCCTGTGAGCAACCGGACAACGGCAGTAACCACCCGCGTAACCTGTTTGTCTGGCGTTCGAACCTGCTTGGCTCCTCCGGCAAAGGGCATGAATACATGCTCAAATATTTGCTGGGTACCGAAAGCGGTATTCAGGGTGAAGCACTGGGCGATAGCGAGGGTAT
>NZ_SZWV01000016.1:55602-70123 GCF_005280945.1 Citrobacter sp. wls718 | reverse complement strand
GTATGAAAAAGACGACATGAATACCTCGGATATGCATCCGTTTATTCACCCCCTGTCAGCGGCGGTTGATCCGGCCTGGGAATCCAAAAGCGACTGGGAGATTTACAAGGGCATTGCCAAAGTGTTCTCCGAGGTCTGCGTGGGGCATCTGGGCCAGGAAACCGATGTGGTGCTGCAACCGCTCCAGCATGACTCTCCGGCAGAGCTGTCGCAGCCGTTTGATATTCAGGACTGGCGCAAGGGTGAATGTGACCTCATTGCCGGTAAAACGGCGCCCAATATTACGGTTGTCGAACGCGACTACCCTGCCACTTACGAACGCTTTACCTCGCTCGGTCCGCTAATGGATAAACTGGGTAACGGCGGGAAAGGCATCTCGTGGAACACCCAGGCTGAAGTCGATTTCCTCGGTAAGCTGAACTACACCAAGCGTGAAGGCCCGGCGAAAGGCCGACCGCTGATCGACACCGCGTTGGACGCGTCTGAAGTGATCCTCGCGTTGGCGCCAGAAACCAACGGTCAGGTGGCGGTGAAAGCCTGGCAAGCCCTGGGGGCGATGACCGGGCGTGATCACACGCATCTGGCTCTGAACAAAGAAGACGAGAAGATTCGTTTTCGCGATATTCAGGCACAGCCGCGCAAAATCATCTCCAGCCCAACCTGGTCGGGTCTTGAAAGCGAGCATGTCTCCTACAACGCCGGCTATACCAACGTGCACGAACTGATCCCATGGCGCACCCTGTCCGGTCGCCAGCAGCTGTATCAGGATCACGCGTGGATGCGAGCCTTTGGCGAAAGCCTGGTGGCTTATCGACCGCCAATCGATACCCGTAGCGTGACGGAAATGCGTGAGGTTCCACCGAACGGCTTCCCGGAAAAAGCGCTGAATTTCCTGACGCCGCACCAGAAATGGGGCATCCACTCCACGTACAGCGAAAACCTGCTGATGCTGACGCTGTCGCGCGGCGGGCCGATTGTCTGGATCAGTGAAACCGACGCCAAAGAGCTGGGGATCGAGGATAACGACTGGATCGAAGCCTTCAATGCCAACGGCGCGTTGACCGCCCGTGCGGTGGTCAGCCAGCGTGTGCCGCCGGGAATGACCATGATGTACCACGCACAGGAGCGAATCATGAATATCCCCGGTTCTGAAGTTACCGGCATGCGCGGTGGTATTCACAACTCAGTGACCCGCGTGTGTCCGAAACCGACGCACATGATCGGCGGCTATGCGCAGCTGTCCTACAGCTTTAACTACTACGGCACCGTCGGCTCTAACCGCGATGAATTCATCATGATTAGAAAAATGAAAAATATTGACTGGCTGGATGATGAAGGTCGCGATCAGGTACAGGAGGCGAAAAAATGAAAATACGCTCACAGGTAGGCATGGTTCTTAATCTGGATAAGTGCATCGGCTGCCACACCTGCTCCGTCACCTGTAAAAACGTCTGGACCGGACGTGAAGGTATGGAATACGCATGGTTTAACAACGTCGAAACCAAACCGGGGATTGGTTACCCCAAAAACTGGGAAGATCAGGAAGAGTGGCAAGGCGGCTGGGTTCGCGACGTTAACGGTAAAATCAGACCGCGCCTGGGCGGCAAAATGGGCGTGATCACCAAAATTTTTGCCAACCCAGTGATACCGCAAATTGATGATTACTACGAGCCGTTCACCTACGATTACCAGCATCTGCATAGCGCACCGGAAGGCAAACATCAGCCCACCGCCCGTCCGCGTTCGCTGATTGATGGCAAACGGATGGACAAGATTATCTGGGGGCCAAACTGGGAAGAACTGCTCGGCGGCGAGTTTTCTAAGCGCGCACGCGACCGTAACTTCGAGAAGATGCAAAAGGAGATGTACGGCCAGTTCGAAAACACCTTCATGATGTATCTGCCGCGCCTGTGTGAACACTGCCTGAACCCGAGCTGTGTGGCGACCTGCCCGAGCGGTGCCATCTACAAGCGTGAAGAAGACGGCATTGTGTTGATCGACCAGGATAAATGCCGCGGCTGGCGTTTGTGTATCAGCGGTTGCCCGTATAAGAAAATCTACTTTAACTGGAAGAGCGGCAAGTCGGAAAAATGTATTTTCTGCTATCCGCGCATTGAATCCGGCCAGCCGACGGTGTGTTCAGAAACCTGCGTCGGGCGCATTCGCTATCTCGGCGTCCTGCTGTACGACGCTGACCGCATTGAAGAAGCGGCCAGCACCGAGCATGAAACCGATCTCTACGAGCGCCAGTGCGACGTGTTCCTCAACCCGAACGATCCAGCGGTCATTGAAGAAGCGCTGAAACAGGGTATTCCGCAAAACGTGATTGACGCCGCCCAGCGCTCGCCGGTCTACAAAATGGCAATGGACTGGAAGCTGGCTCTGCCGCTTCATCCGGAGTATCGCACCCTACCAATGGTCTGGTATGTGCCGCCGTTGTCACCGATTCAGTCGATCGCCGACGCCGGTGGCCTGCCGCACAATGGCAATATCCTGCCCGCGGTAGAATCGCTGCGTATTCCAGTGCAATACCTCGCCAACATGCTCAGCGCGGGCGATACCGGCCCGGTGCTGCGCGCGCTGAAACGTATGATGGCGATGCGCCACTACATGCGCTCGCAAACCGTTGAAGGTGTCACCGATACCCGCGCTATCGACGAAGTCGGGTTGAGCGTGGAGCAGGTCGAAGAGATGTATCGCCATCTGGCGATTGCCAACTACGAAGACCGCTTCGTGATCCCGACCAGCCACCGCGAAATGGCCCGTGATGCCTTCCCGGAGAAAAACGGCTGCGGCTTTACCTTCGGCGATGGCTGCCACGGTTCAGATACCAAATTCAACCTGTTCAACAGCAGCCGCATTGATGCTATCGACATCACCGAAGTGCGCGATAAAGCGGAGGGTGAATAATGCAGATCCTCAAGGTTATCGGGCTGTTGATGGAGTATCCGGATGAATTGCTGTGGGAATGTAAGGACGATGCGCTGGCGCTGGTCGCCAGTGATGCACCGATGCTGAGCGAGTTCACCCGCGAATTGTTAAGTGCCCCGCTGCTGGATAAGCAAGCCGAATGGTGCGAGGTGTTTGACCGGGGGCGCGCCACCTCGCTGTTGCTGTTTGAACATGTTCATGCGGAATCACGCGATCGCGGTCAGGCGATGGTTGACCTGCTGGCTCAGTACGAAAAGGTCGGGTTACAGCTCGCCTGCCGTGAGCTGCCTGATCACCTGCCGCTGTATCTGGAGTATTTGAGCGTGCTGCCGGAGGCAGAGGCTAAAGAGGGATTGCAAAATGTCGCGCCGATCCTGGCGCTGCTTGGCGGGCGCTTAAAGCAGCGTGATACCCCATGGTATCAGCTGTTTGACGCCCTTCTCATGCTGGCGGGCAGTCCGCTTTCAAGTGACAGTGTCACGAAGCAGGTCGGCGCAGAAACCCGTGACGATACCCGCCAGGCGCTCGACGCTGTATGGGAAGAGGAACAGGTGAAGTTCATTGAGGATAACGCCACCGCCTGTGACAGTTCACCGTTGCAAAGCTACCAACGGCGCTTTAGCCAGGACGTGGCGCCACAGTATGTTGACGTCAGCTCGGGAGGCCCGAAATGATACAGTACCTGAACGTCTTTTTTTACGACATCTACCCGTATCTGTGCGGGACAGTGTTTATCCTCGGCAGCTGGCTACGCTACGACTACGGCCAGTACACCTGGCGCGCCTCCTCCAGTCAGATGCTGGACAAACGCGGCATGGTGTTGTGGTCAAACCTGTTCCACATCGGCATTTTGGGGATTTTCTTCGGCCATCTGTTTGGCATGTTAACCCCGCACTGGATGTACGCCTGGTTCCTGCCTATCGCAGTGAAGCAGCAAATGGCGATGATTGCGGGCGGGATTTGCGGCGTGCTGACGCTGGTAGGCGGCGCGGGTTTGCTGGTTCGTCGTCTGACGAATTCGCGAATTCGCGCGACATCCTCTACCGCTGATATTCTGATCCTGTGTGTTCTGCTGGTTCAGTGTATCCTCGGTCTGACCACCATTCCGTTCTCAGCACAACATCCGGACGGCAGTGAAATGCTGAAACTGGTGGGCTGGGCGCAGTCGGTGGTGACCTTCCAGGGCGGTGCGTCTGCGCATCTGGATGGCGTGGCGCTAATTTTCCGCGTCCATCTGGTTCTGGGGATGACCATCTTCCTGCTGTTCCCGTTCACCCGTCTGGTCCACGTGTGGAGCGCGCCGGTCGAATATTTCACCCGTCGTAACCAGATCGTCCGTTCTCGCCGATAAATTCGCGTTGTATTGCCAAATCCGGCCTACAGGGAGATTCCGTAGGCCGGATAAGACGCAGGGCGTCGCCATCCAGCATTTTGCACGTTATGATGCTTCTCCACTCCAGGGAGAACGCCAATGAAACCACAGGTTTACCACGTCGATGCCTTTACTCCACACCCGTTTCGCGGCAATTCCGCAGGCGTTGTGCTGCATGCTGACGGACTGAGTGAGGCGCAGATGCAGCTGATTGCGCGTGAACTGCGTCATTCTGAAACCGCTTTTCTGCTCACCAGCGACGACAGTGACGTGCGTATTCGCTATTTCACGCCAACGGTCGAAGTACCTATCTGTGGGCACGCCACCGTCGCCGCACACTATGTTCGCGCCAGCGTGCTTGGACTGGGCACTACGACCGTCTGGCAAACGTCGTTGGCCGGGCGTCACCGCGTTGATATTCATGCTGAAGATAACGGCTATCGCATCAGTCTGGAACAGGGTACGCCGACTTTTGAGCCGCCGCTGGAGGGACCCACGCGTGCAGCCATCATCGCCGCCCTGCATCTGACCGAAGACGATATACTGCCGGGACTGCCGCTCCAGATTGCCTCGACCGGACATTCGAAAGTGATGATCCCGTTGAAACCGGAGGTCGACCTCGACGCCCTGTCCCCGGACCAGTCGGCATTAATCGCGATCAGCCAGCACATTGGCTGCAACGGCTTCTTCCCGTTTCAGATTCGACCAGGGGAAAATGCCACTGATGGTCGGATGTTTTCACCGGCGATTGGCATTGTGGAGGATCCGGTCACCGGCAATGCCAATGGTCCAATGGGCGCATGGCTGGTGCACCACAACCTAATGGCTCATGACGGAAAAACCTTGCATGTTCAGGGGCATCAAGGCCGTGCGCTGGGACGCGACGGCATTGTCGAGGTGACGGTGGCAATCCAGGACAATCAGCCGCAAAAAGTGACGATTACCGGTGCGGCGGTGATCCTGTTTCATGCCGAATGGGCGATAGATTTTAATTGAGTCGGTAGGCCGGATAAGACGCATCGCGTCGCTATCCGGCAAATCATCACCCTATTTACCCGCCTCCGGATGCGTATCAAACGCCGCCATCACCGTTGCCAGTTCCGCCTCGGTAAAGCCGTGTTTGGCATCATCAACTCCCAGACCAAAGCGGTCCTGTAACAGGGCATACAGGCTCGCGACGTCAGGTAAGTTAATCTGCTCTACCGCATGGCCCGCTTCATAGTGCGTAAAATGGAAGTTGGTCAGGGTCAGCTTACCGCCGTCTGGCAGATGACGACACATCAGCAAGTGATGGCGAAAATGCGACTGTGGCCAATGCGCGGACCAGAAGTTACCTATCAGATGATCGCTCTGATGCTGAGTGACCAGATCGAAGTGGTACATCGATTGCCAGTGCTCATGATGACGGAACTGCAGGATCCAGTCCTCGTCTTCCCGAATCAGCCGATATTCACCGTGCGGTGTCTGCTGTTCAATGTCGGCCTGCAGACGAATCGGCGCGGTTAGCGTTTGTCCGCCAAAACCAACATCGGCAATCCACGCTTCACCTTGCAATTCGACCAGTAACAGTCGATGCGTGCGCGGCGGCAAGCTGGGCGGATTTGCCAGCACCACCCGCCCAAGTAAACTGCGCACGGTAAAGCCTATCTCCCGCAGCGCACGCTCAAATACCCCATTCTGCTCAAAGCAATAGCCGCCGCGACGCGCGCCCACCAGTTTCTCTTCCAGCGACTGCTCGTCGAGCTGCATTTCTCGCGGCAGCAACACATCGAGATTTTCAAACGGAATCGCACCGTTGTGCAGTAAATGCAGCGTCTGCAAAGTGTCAATGTTGACGTTAGCCGTACCTGACCAGCCAATACGGGAAAAATAAGCGGTTAAAAAAGGCGTCATACGGGATCCCTGTGCGTTGAATGTTGTACTTATAACGCATTTTTCATTTTCCGCCGTCGATTTTGTGCGCTCCCGCCGTATGCCGGGCGACAAAATCGCTAATCCCGTTAATATCTATATTAATTGTGTGCACTATCCACTCAACTGAGGATCCACCATGAGTCATTTCCGTCCGGTTGAATTACACCATGCCAGCCGACTGTTAAATCACGGTCCAACGGTCTTGATAACCAGTCGTGATGAAAATACGCAGCGGCGAAATGTGATGGCGGCGGCGTGGTCCATGCCCGTTGAGTTTGACCCGCCGCGTATTGCCATTGTGGTGGATAAGACCGCCTGGTCGCGTGAACTCATTGAACGTAGCGGCATGTTTGGCATTGTCATTCCCGGCGTGGCGGCAACTAACTGGACCTACGCGGTGGGCAGCGTTTCTGGTCGCGTGGAAGATAAATTTAACTGCTACGGTATTCCGGTAGTCAAAGGCCCGGTGCTGGGCTTACCGCTGATAGAGGCTAAATGCCTGGCGTGGATGGAGTGTCGCCTGCTGCCTGCAACATCTGCGCAAGAGAAGTATGACACCCTGTTCGGCCAGGTTGTTTCCGCTGCAGCGGACGATCGCGTCTTTGTCGACGGACGCTGGCAGTTCGATGATGACAAACTCAACATCCTGCATCATCTCGGTGCGGGCACCTTTATCACCAGCGGAAAACGCATTACTGCAGGTGAGTGATCGGAACGGATGACAGCCCCCCTGTCATCCACGTTTTTTTATTCTACTTTTTCTTAAAACTTCCAAAAAAAACAATTGGATAAAACAGCCACCGTGACCTTGCCGATTCATTCATGTGAATTATAGTTAAGTTTGCTCTAATTCAAATATTTAACCAAAACGCTATCCGTAGACACCGCACGTCCTGAAGTCTCTGAGAGGATTTACGATGCAACTTAATAGAATCGCACAAAGTTTACTCCTGGCTGGGTTATTAACATCGTTTGCCGTCCCTGTTATGGCTGCTGAAGCGCCAAAAGACGCCACTGCCGCCACGCAACAGGCCAACAATGCGCTATACAATCAACTGCCCTTCTCTGATAACACCGACTTTACTGACGCCCATAAAGGCTTTATCGCCCCGATTCCTCAGGAGGTGATTAAAGGTGAGCAAGGTAACGTGGTCTGGAACTCGCAACAGTACGCCTTTATTAAAGAAGGTGATAAATCACCGGATTCGGTTAACCCAAGCCTGTGGCGACAGGCTCAGCTAATCAACATCAGCGGACTGTTTGAAGTAACGGATGGCGTCTACCAGATCCGTAACCTCGATTTGTCGAACATGACGATTATCGAAGGTAAAGAAGGCATCACCGTGGTTGATCCGCTGGTCTCTGCTGAAACAGCTAAAGTAGGGATGGATCTTTACTTTAAAAACCGGGGTAACAAACCGGTTGTAGCGGTAATTTACACCCACAGCCACGTTGACCATTATGGCGGCGTACGCGGCGTTGTTGATGAAGCCGACGTGAAAGCGGGCAAGGTGAAGATTTATGCGCCAGCTGGCTTTATGGAAGCCGCGGTGGCGGAAAATATCATGGCCGGTAACGTCATGAGCCGTCGCGCCAGCTATATGTACGGTAACCTGCTAAAACCGGACGCCAAAGGCCAGGTCGGCGCGGGACTCGGCACCACCACCTCTGCGGGCACGGTTACTCTGATTGCACCCACCAATATCATTGAGAAAGATGGGCAAAAAGAAGTTATCGACGGTCTGACCTATGATTTCATGTTGGCACCAGGCTCTGAAGCCCCGTCGGAAATGCTGTGGTACATCGAAGAGAAAAAGCTGATTGAATCTGCCGAAGATGTCACCCATACCCTGCACAACACCTACTCGCTGCGCGGCGCTAAAATCCGTGAACCGCTGCCGTGGTCAAAATACATCAACGAAGCGATTGTGCGCTGGGGGGACAAAGCTGAAATCCTGATGGCGCAGCACCACTGGCCAACCTGGGGTAACGACAAGGTCATGACACTGCTGAAAAGCCAGCGTGACTTGTACCGTTACATCAACGATCAAACGTTACGTATGGCCAACGAAGGTCTGACCCGTGACGAGATCGCCGCGAACTTTAAACTGCCGGACTCGCTGGCACATACCTGGGCCAACCGGGGCTACTATGGCTCTGTTAGCCACGATGTGAAAGCCACCTACGTGCTGTATCTCGGCTGGTTTGACGGCAACCCGGCAACGCTTGATGAATTGCCGCCGGAAGAAGCCGCGAAGAAATTCGTCGACTATATGGGCGGTGCCGATGCTATTTTGCAAAAAGCGAAAGCCGACTATGACCAGGGTAACTACCGCTGGGTGGCGCAGGTCGTGAGCAAAGTGGTGTTTGCCGATCCGAACAACCAGGCCGCGCGTAATCTGGAAGCCGATGCGCTGGAACAATTAGGCTACCAGGCTGAATCCGGACCGTGGCGTAACTTCTATCTCACCGGCGCACAAGAATTGCGTAACGGCGTGATCAAAGGGCCAACCCCGAATACCGCCAGCCCGGATACCGTCCGCGCGATGACGCCAGAAATGTTCTTTGACTATCTGGCAGTGCATATTAACGGGCAGAAAGCGGGCGACGCGAAATCAGTATTCAACATCGACCTCGGTAGCGACGGCGGTAAATACAAGCTGGAGCTGGAAAACGGCGTGCTAAACCACACCGCCAATTCTGAAGCCAAAGACGCAGACGCAACTATCACGCTCAACCGTGACACGTTGAACAAAATCATCCTTAAGGAAGTGACGCTGAAACAGGCTGAACAGAGTGGCGATGTGAAGGTGACCGGCGACGGCGCTAAACTTGATTCTATGCTGGGCTACATGGATAAATTCGAGTTCTGGTTCAATATCGTTACCCCTTAAACATAACGTACAACGGGCGGATTATCCGCCCGTTTTCTCTCACATACTGTAACCCGGTTTTTTAATCAGCGTATCCATGTGCGGTGCGATTTCCCTATCCCACACCTGCTGCCAGGCTTTTGGGTCAACCTCATTGAGCGCGACGCTCACCGAGCTGTCTTTACTTTGCAGATGGCGAACGATCACCTCGGTAATTTCCGCCGCCAGCGCGGATTTTTGTTCGTCATTCAAATCGCGGGGAAAACATTTAATATCAACGTGCGGCATAGCAGGTTCCTTATTATTGTCTTTACGCGGACTCGCGTACGATAAGATGAAATCCGACATCGATAATATCGTCTTCACGAGGAATGTGCTCAATTCTGTCGGCGAGCAGCGAGGCGGCCCGCTGTCCAATGGCACGTCGGTCTACGCTGACGGTGGTAATTGCCGGGCGATTGCTAGCGGCAAAATCAAGATCGCCAAAGCCCACCACCGCTAAATCGTGTGGTACCGCCAAACCACGGCTTTCCGCCTCCATAATTGCCCCCTGCGCGAGGGTATCCGAGCTACAGACAATCACATCAAATTCGCTTTCGGCAAAAAGCTGCGTCAAGCCACTGCGTCCCAACGCCAGCGAAGCCGGAAGCGGCACATCCACCTGCGGCACCGTGGTAATGCCATGGCGACTCAACACATCACAGAGTCCGTGTTTACGCTGACCTGCGCGGCGATCGGCGGTCCATAACAGGCCCGGGCGACGATAACCTTTTGCAAGGAGATAGTCAGCCACCGCCTGCCCAACTTTTTCGTGCGAGAACCCCACCAGCATATCGATGGGGGTTGGCGTCAAATCCCAGATTTCCACCACCGGGATGGCGGCGTTGAGGATCACTTTTTTCAGCTCAACGGTGTGGTGGATACCCGTGAGCACCACGCCGTCCGGTCGACGAGAAAGCAGCGTCGCTACCAGCTCGGCTTCGGTTTGCTGCGTATACCCAGCCACGCACAGCAAGATGTGATACCCACGTTCAGCCAGTTCGTCGCTCAGCGACTGAATGGTATCGACAAACATATTGTTGTTAATTTGTGGGACCACTACCGCAATCAGTTTGCTGCGACGTGAGGCCAACCCCCCCGCCAGTGCGTTGGGAATATATCCGGTGGCGCGAACGGCCTGCATCACCTTTTCTACTGTTTTCGGGCGCACCATTTGCGGGGTATTCAGCGCCCTGCTTACGGTCATTGGCGATAATCCCGCGGTGCGGGCAACATCTTCCAGCGTTGGTGCGCGGGGAGGTCTGGAATTTTTCACGGTTGATGCCTTTGTAAAAATCGCCGATGGATTTGTGCATTATTCATCATGATTTCAGCCATTGCCAGCATCCCTGGTGCATAACGCTGAGAAAACAGCAGCTTAGTGAAATAACACCTTGTAAAATGTTAGCGCCATCATAATGATTTGTGCATTTTCACACAATGCATTGGAATGTGATGCTGTTTATAAAAACAGCCCCTGTTATCTCCGCATTTGTGATCGATTATTCAAATCAGAAGCAATTTACTGGCGTAATGATTGCGCCATCATTAAAAATGTTAGCGCAATCATTTTGTAACCACCAGGAGAGAACAAGATGTCACTAAGTGCGAATTCCGATGCCGTAACTTATGCCAAAACGGCCAACGCAAAAACAGCGGCTGAAACAGGCGACCGTATTGAGTGGGTAAAACTGTCTCTGGCCTTTCTGCCGCTGGCAACGCCAGTCAGCGATGCTAAAGTGCTCACCGGTCGCCAGAAACCGTTAACTGAAGTCGCCATTATCATCGCTGAGATCCGTAGCCGTGACGGATTTGAAGGGGTGGGATTTAGCTACTCGAAGCGCGCAGGCGGTCAGGGTATTTATGCGCATGCCAAAGAGATCGCCGATAATCTGCTTGGCGAAGATCCGAACGATATAGACAAGATCTACACCAAATTGCTGTGGGCCGGCGCTTCCGTTGGCCGCAGCGGGATGGCGGTCCAGGCCATCTCCCCTCTCGACATCGCCCTGTGGGATATGAAGGCCAAGCGCGCGGGCCTGCCGCTGGCAAAACTGCTGGGCGCACATCGCGACTCCGTTCAGTGCTATAACACCTCCGGAGGATTCCTGCATACGCCGCTGGAACAGGTGCTGAAAAACGTGGTTATCTCCCGCGAAAACGGCATTGGCGGCATCAAACTGAAAGTCGGTCAGCCAAACTGCGCCGAAGATATTCGTCGCTTAACCGCGGTGCGTGAAGCGCTGGGCGATGACTTCCCGCTGATGGTTGACGCCAATCAGCAGTGGGATCGGGAAACCGCCATTCGCATGGGCCGCAAAATGGAACAGTTCAATCTGATCTGGATTGAAGAGCCGCTGGATGCCTATGACATTGAAGGCCACGCTCAACTGGCTGCTGCGCTTGATACACCGATTGCCACCGGCGAAATGCTGACCAGTTTCCGCGAGCACGAGCAGTTGATCCTCGGTAACGCCAGTGATTTTGTGCAGCCCGACGCCCCACGCGTGGGCGGTATTTCTCCATTCCTTAAAATTATGGACCTGGCGGCAAAACACGGGCGCAAGCTGGCTCCACACTTTGCCATGGAAGTGCACCTGCATCTGTCCGCCGCTTACCCACTTGAACCGTGGCTGGAGCATTTTGAATGGCTGAACCCGTTATTCAATGAACAACTGGAACTGCGCGATGGTCGGATGTGGGTTTCAGATCGCCATGGTCTGGGATTCAGTATTAGCGAACAGGCACGCCGCTGGACGCAGTTAAGCTGTGAATTTGGCACGCGCCCTTAACGTATCTGGCGGGGAATAATACCCGCCCTCTTTCCCTACAGAAACGCTCTCAAACCTAATAACAGGAGTGGGTGATGAACACAATAATAAAGCGCACTAAAGTGCGTTACAGTATTTTGATATTTCTGTTTCTGGCCACCGTATTTAATTATGCCGATCGTGCAACGTTATCCGTTGTCGCACCGATTATGAGTAAAGAGTTGGGTTTTGACCCTGAAACAATGGGGCTGGCCTTTTCTGCATTTGGTATTTCATACGTCATTATGCAATTGCCAGGCGGCTGGTTACTGGACCGTTACGGCTCTCGCCTGGTGTACGGCTGCGCGCTGATCGGCTGGTCGCTGGTGACCATGTTTCAGGGCACCATTTATCTGTATGCCAGTCCGCTGATCGTATTGATTATCTTACGTCTGATGATGGGCGCTATCGAAGCCCCCGCCTTCCCCGCCAACAGTCGCCTGAGTGTACAGTGGTTTCCTAATAACGAGCGCGGGTTTGTCACCTCAGTTTATCAGGCAGCGCAATATATCTCGCTAGGCATTATTACGCCGCTGATGACCATCATATTGCATAATTTGAGCTGGCATTTTGTCTTTTATTATATCGGGGCAATTGGCGTTATTCTGGGTATATTCTGGCTGGTTAAGATCAGAGATCCGATGCATCACCCGAAAGTTAACCAGCAGGAACTTGACTACATTCGTGATGGCGGTGGCGAACCATCGTTGGGAAATAAGAAAGAACCACAAAAAATCACCTTTGCGCAGATTAAAAGCGTTTGCGTCAACAGGATGATGATCGGTGTTTATATCGGGCAGTTCTGTGTCACATCCATTACCTGGTTCTTCCTGACCTGGTTTCCGACTTATCTGTACCAGGCTAAGGGAATGTCGATTCTCAAGGTCGGGTTTGTCGCCAGTATTCCTGCGATTGCCGGTTTTATCGGTGGATTGTTAGGTGGCGTATTCTCTGACTGGTTATTGAAACGCGGCTACAGCCTGACGGTTGCCCGCAAGCTGCCGGTCATCTGCGGGATGCTGCTTTCCTGCGTGATTGTTATCGCCAACTACACCTCTTCAGAATTTGTGGTGATTGCCGCCATGAGCCTGGCATTTTTCGCCAAAGGTTTTGGCAATCTGGGCTGGTGCGTACTCAGCGATACCTCACCAAAAGAAGTGTTGGGCATTGCCGGAGGCGTGTTCAATATGTGCGGCAACATGGCCAGTATCATCACCCCACTGGTTATCGGCGTCATCCTTGCCAATACCCAGTCGTTTGATTACGCCATTTTATACGTCGGCTCGATGGGGCTGATTGGGCTGTGTTCGTATCTGTTTGTCGTCGGACCGTTGGATCGTATTACCCTGACGCCGTCCGTCGCGTGATTTAACCGTATGGCGATATTTCGCCCGCTGTTCCGGGACTTGCACTCCTGCGGAACAGCGTTTTTTTACGGCTACGATTTGTTCAGCGCTCGCTGCATCGAGGTTAGCCATTTTCCCGCGGCACATAGCGCGCCCCGGTTCACAGCACCTTCGACAAAAACTGCTGCGTGCGCGTATGACGCGGATGATTCAGCACCTGCTCGCTGCTGCCCTGCTCGACGATTTTACCATCGACCATAAACACCACCTGATCCGCCACCTCCCGGGCAAAACCAATCTCGTGCGTCACCACCACTAACGTGGTACCGGACTTTGCCAGGCCTTTAATGACATCCAGCACTTCGCCCACCAGTTCAGGATCAAGCGCGGATGTCGGTTCATCAAACAGCATCACACGCGGGTTCAACGCCAGCGCACGAGCGATGGCGATACGCTGCTGCTGCCCGCCAGATAAGTGTCGTGACCAGGCATCGGCTTTATGCCGCAAGCCTACCGCATCCAGCAGGGTTAATGCCCGCTCGGTAGCGGATTTCCGTGACGCGATTCCGTGAGCCACTGGCGCTTCAATCAGGTTCTCCAGTACCGTTAAGTGTGGGAAGAGATTAAAGTTCTGAAACACATAACCCACGTTAATGCGTTGGCGCAGAATGTCTGCCTCTTTCAGTTCATACAGTTTGTCTCCCTGACGGCGATAACCTATATAGTCGCCGTCGATCTGAATGAAGCCTTCATCGACGCGCTCCAGATGGTTGATAGCCCGTAGTAACGTGGATTTTCCCGAACCCGATGGCCCGAGAATAACCGTTACCGTACCGGGCGGGATCTCCAGCGACACGTCATCCAGCGCTTTATGGCGGCCGAAGGACTTGCTGACGCCAGTAATGGAAATATGGCCTTCAGGCGAGTGGGACATGGACGGCCTCCTGAGGCGTAAGTTGACGGCGACCTTTAACAGCGCGGCTGACGCGGGTGGTATTGATGGCCGAGCGCCGTTCGCTGCGGGCCAGCGCGCGTTCAACCAGGTGTTGAATCAGTGACAGAACACTGGTGATCGCCAGATACCACACCGCCCCAACCATCAGCAACGGGATCACCTCCTGGGTACGGTTGTAGATCATCTGGATGGTGTAAAACAGCTCCGGCATCGCCAGCACGTAAACCATCGCCGTACCTTTCGCCAGGCTAATAATTTCATTGAAGCCGGCAGGCAAAATG